>DLIO01000051.1 GCA_002483765.1 Lentisphaeria bacterium UBA7640
GACAAATGCCCTAATCGTAAATTATTAAATAATTGGTCATGATGCGGGATCGTAAATAGTGGCATTGGAATTTAATCATTCCATGCCATTAGGCATGATATGAATAAAACGATGTAATTTAAGTTCTTAATTCACGCGCGCATAATGCGCGCGCGAATTAGGATAGTACTTTAAGTAGTGCAGTTGTTAGTAAATTTAGATCTTCAGTGCTGATTATGTATGGTGGCATGATGTAAACCAGTTTTCCAAATGGACGCACCCAAACACCATGTTCGACAAAACGGCGTTGTAACGTCGCCATGTCAACTGGTGATTTCATTTCGATCACGCCGATGGCTCCCAACACCCTGACTTCAGCCACGCCGGATAATTCAATTGCTGGAGCGAGTTCTGCACGCAATTGGGTTTCGATATTCAGCACGCGGCGTTGCCAATCCTCGGACAACAGTAGGTCAATTGAAGCGTTAGCAGTTGCGCATGCCAATGGGTTGGCCATGAAAGTTGGGCCGTGCATGAATTCTGGCGGCGAACCGGCCGAAATTGTGTCCGCGACTTCAGACGTGGCAATTACTGCGGCCAAGGTCATGCAGCCTCCAGTCAAAGCTTTGCCAACGCACATCAGGTCAGGTACCACTGCGGCATGTTCCAATGCAAACATTTTCCCAGTGCGTCCGAAGCCGGTGGCGATTTCATCAAAAATTAATAGCGTTCTGGTTTCGTCGCACAATTCACGAAGCCGCCGCAAATAGCTCGGCGAATAAAATCGCATCCCGCCAGCGGCTTGAACGATTGGCTCCAAAATTACCGCTGCAATTTTCGTTTGGTTTGCATATAATTTTTCTTTTAAGTCGGTAATATATTTTTCATCCCATTCTGCATCAAAAGAACACGCCGGAGCTTCGGCAAAGATATGTTTAGCGAGAACACCGTTGAAAATAGAATGCATACCGGTGACTGGATCACAAACTGCCATCGCGCCGAAAGTATCGCCGTGATAGCCAGAGCGCACGGTCAACAACCGATCGCGATTCGGTTGTCCCGCGGCGCGTTGGTACTGCAAAGCCATTTTTATCGCCGCTTCGACCGCGACGGAACCAGAGTCTGCAAAAAATATGCGTTGCAGTGGTTCTGGGGTTAATTTGATTAGACGTTTTGCTAATTCTACAGCGGGACGGTGGGTTAAACCTCCGAACATTACGTGCGACATTTTTTCGAGCTGCGCTTTCATCGCACGATTCAGTATTGGGTGATTATAGCCGTGAATGGCCGCCCACCAAGATGACATGCCGTCGATTAATTCGCGTCCGTTCGTTAGTTTTATGCGAACGCCAGAAGCGGAATCCACTGGATAAACCGGCAATGGATTGTGCATTGAAGTATAGGGATGCCAAAGGTGTTCCCGGTCAAAACTCAACAGATCAGCCATGACTTTTATTCCGCAGGCATTAGCAACATCGGCGAATGAGCGGGCATTACTTCAAAACCGATAGTACGGTAGAAATCTTCTGAACCTGGAGTGCTGATCAATCCAATCCAGTCGATACCGCGCTTTTTCAGACGTTTGATAATCTCGAGCATGATCATTTTGCCAATGCCTTTTTTGCGATGACTTGAGAGTACAACGACATCTTGAATATAGGCGTCGCTGACTTTATCTGAGATCGCGCGCCCCATACCAACGATATGGGTACCTTCAAAAGCTGCGACGTAAACCGTAGAATTACGTATAGTTAGTGGGATGAATTCGCCGTTTCCGAACGATTCCTCCCACCAACCGGCATCTTTATACAATGCGATGATCTGCTCAATATCGGCAGTTTTGACTGCTTTTATTTTGATCGTACTCACGGTTTACCCAGCGATAAAGAAGTAACGAACGATGATATCGATTGAGGCAATCAGCAAGCTGCCAATGGTAACCGGAATGCCGTAACGCATAAAGGTACCGTAACTAATATGCACGCCAGCTTTTGAAGCTATACCGACCGTTACCAGGTTTGCCGCCGCGCCGGTCAACGCGCCATTGCCACCTAAGCAGACGCTCAGTGCTAAACCCCACCACAATAAGCGGGTCATTTCAATACTTTCAGCGAAAATTGGAGTCGCGACAATAAAAGCGGAAATAATGGCGACTACAGCTGCCGTATATGAAACGTTGTTCATGAACATCGCTGCGACACCGCTGACCCACATAATGATAAGAATGATTACTAGTGGATTCCAGTCGGCCATAAAATGCAATATTTTATCAAATTCCAGCATCAGCCCGACCTCTTCAGCGCCACTGACCAGAATAAAAAGGCCGAGAAAGAAAAACAAGGTGTTCCATTCAACTTTTTCCAACATATGATCTAAATCAACTTTACAGATAACCAAACCCAATGCTGCGCCCGACATTGCCACTACTGATGGCTGAATTTCGAGCATGCCATGCAGAAGGAACCCGATGATAGTCAGAATCATCACGATGCCACCACGTTTCATGTTAACTGGATCAGTGATCGCTGCTTTTTCGTTGATTTCCATCACGCGAGCGCGCTGTTCAACTGTTACTTTCATGCGTTTGCCGTAATAGAGTACGAGCGCAATGCAGTAAAGTATCATGATAACCGTCACTACCGGAAACATATTGATCATAAAATCCATAAAGCTCAAATTTGCTGCAGAACCGATAATCAAGTTCGGCGGATCGCCAATCAGAGTGGCAGTTCCGCCAATATTTGAAGCCATGGTCTCGGCCATCAGAAATGGCATTACTGGTACGCCGAGTTCCGCCGTAACCACCAAAGTTACCGGCGCTATCAACAGAATGGTGGTGACGTTATCCAAGAAGGCCGACAGTACTGCCGTTGAAATAACCAGTAGAATTAACGTTCGTATCGGCGACCCTTTGGCGATCTTCGCACTTTTAATCGCTACATATTGAAACAGCCCCGTGCCACTTAAGATGTTTACCAAAATCATCATGCCTGCTAACGTGAAGATCACATCAAAATTCACATAGCGGGAATAAGCATCCAGCTTGGAATAGAGATTGTGTTGTTCGGCCAATTCTGGCGTCGTTATTGCATCGGTAGCGGCCACTGTCGAAGTCGTGGAGACAGTCTCAATCTGCGTTGTCGTTTTTGCGACAGACTTTGGGATTGGTGAGTGTTCTGGACCCGGCAGGATAAAAAGCAGCATTACCGAAGCTCCGAGCAACGCGGCGGCGGTTTTATTGATCTTTTCAGAAGCAATTAAAATATAAGTACCGATAAAGGTGATGGTACCAAACCAAAACATTAGATTCATTTTATCCTCTTAGAATTTTTGACATGATATCTTCGATACTGATCATGCCTTGATATTTTTTATTTTCATCAACAACCACAATGGTTTGTGCTTCGCCGCGCACTAAGCTGATCGTAAACTGTATCAACGAAGCACTTGGCAAAATTGTCTTTTTTGCCGGAGTGATATAATCTTTAACCGTTTGGGTGTATTCTTCATTGAAAATTTTATTGAATGGTTCAAAGTTACTCAGAAAATCAACATGTTTCATCATGAATAGATATTCAGGAATTGAACGGTGAATCACTTCAGCTGCTTCAATCATGCCGATAAATATGCCGTTAGCGTCAACGACAGGAAGGCGAGCTGTGCGATCGCGAACAAAACGGTCCAATGCTTCCTGAAGTGGAGTTTCTGGAGTTACTGGTTCTGTGTTGTGGGACATGATATCTTCCGCAGTGATATCCTTTTTTAAGTGGATATCGTCTTTGTCGAGATGCGCCAAGACTTCTTCAGCACTGGAGCACTTTGATATTTTTTCGAAGTTCTCCGGTATGTCTAGGTATCTGGCAAAAGCGGTCAACATCTTCAAATAAGTATCGGAAGTGTTTTCGGAAATCAGCGACATAATAACGATTCGGCAGGGAGCGGTATCATGTTCTTTTAAAGTGACTGGTTCCTTGAGAATGGCAACACTAACATAAAGATCTTCAATTTGGTGAAGTCGCAGATGCGGTAGTGCCACTCCATCATAAGGAATCATGACAGAGTCTTCGCGGTGGGACATCTGTTCCGCCAGTTCTTCCGGCTTTAACTCCAGTCCAGTTTTGGCAATCATTTTTGAGGCAATTGCTTCGTAGATAGCTTGGCGACCACCCTCAACATCAAGATTTAAAATCAGATTAGGATTCAGGATTGATGATAGTTTCATAGAAATACCCCTTGGTTACATATTTTTAATCACATTCTCTGCGAATTTTGAACACGACACTTCGGTTGCGCCGTTCATTAAGCGGGCGAAATCATAAGTCACGATTTTTTGTGAAATAGATTTTTCGATCCCTTTAATCAACAGGTCGGCAGCCTCATCCCAGCCGATATGGCGCAGTAACATCTCGCCAGAAAGCGCCAGCGAACATGGATTAACTTTGTCTTGACCAGCATATTTGGGTGCAGTGCCGTGGGTTGCTTCAAAAATGGCGTGCCCGGTCAGGTAATTGATGTTCGCTCCTGGGGCAATACCAATTCCACCGACGCAAGCAGCGAGTGCGTCAGAGACGTAATCGCCGTTTAGGTTTAAGGTGGCAATAACATCATAATCAGCTGGACGGGTCAAAATCTGCTGTAAAAATGCATCGCAAATACAATCTTTGACTAAAATTTTACCCTCTGGTGCTTTGCCACCGCAATCGTCCCAGCCGATAGCGACATCGGAAAATTCGCGACGAACCAGTTCGTAACCCCAGTTCTTGAAAGCACCTTCAGTGAATTTCATGATGTTGCCTTTATGAACGAGTGTCACACTGCTACGTTTGTTTTCAACTGCATAATTGATGGCAGCACGGATCAACCTTTCTGAACCTTCTCGAGAAACCGGTTTAATACCAATAGCAGAACTTTCGGGAAAACGAATCTTGTCTACGCCCATTTCATTCTGTAAAAAATCAATAACTTTTTGTACTTCAGGTGATCCTGCTTCCCATTCGATACCAGCATAAATATCTTCAGTGTTTTCACGGAAAATTACCATGTTGGTCTCTTCTGGATGTTTAACAGGTGAAGGCACTCCGGTGAAATATTGAATTGGACGAATGCAAGCGTAAAGGTCCAGTTGTTGGCGTAACGCGACGTTCAGCGAACGTATTCCGCCGCCGACAGGAGTAGTCAACGGGCCTTTGATCGCGATCAGGTATTCAGAAATAGCGTCGATAGTTTCGGTTGGCAGCCAAACTTGTTCGTTATAAACAGTATTGGCTTTTTCACCGGCAAAAACCTCCATCCAGGAAATTTTACGTTTTCCGCCATAGGCTTTTTTAACCGCGTAATTCCACATCTGCATGGAAGCCTTGGTAATGTCATCACCAATTCCGTCGCCTTCAATGTAAGCAACAATTGGATTGTCTGGGACTTGGAGTTTTCCATCATCTGCAATAGTGATTTTGTCGCCAGATGGTATGATAACATGCTGATATTTTTTCATTGTTTGGTTCTTTTGGGTTAAGTGTTTTGGTTCTAAAAATAAGTTTGGTAATATAGCACCATTTCTTATATTCTGCCATTGCTGGTTTTTTGTTGAGAGTTGGGAGAGAGATTTGACACGGAGACACGGAGGTTCAGAGAAAACACAAAAAGGTTGACCACGGAGAACTCTCAGAGTGCACAAAGAGAGAGTTGGGGAGTTGGATCACGAGAAATGCGAAAGACACGAAAAAAGGTAACAGGAGGGGAATTTAATAAACTTAAATTATGGGGTTGCTTGGTATTTTAGTCTTTAGGTAATTTGTATTTTCACTGCGGTTAAGTTAATTTGTTGAGTTATGATTCATGGAGGAATGATTGTATGGAAAAGATAAATATTGATAATTTTGAATTTGAAGGATACGCTATAACGACTGCTTCGGCGAAGATTCTTTTAATTAAAGGTTCATGTGGGTTTTTAGGTTGTGGTTATTTTAGTATTGAAACCGCTGACCGGCTTAATGAAGTTGTAGCGATTGTGACAGGAGTGAAAAACTTTGACGATATGTTGAATGTTGAAGTCAAACAGGTTAGTACTGCAGCTGCGGCGGCAGGTATCGCTGTTGGTATGACTGGACGCGACGCATTAAAATTTATGAGGTAAGTAATGAAGATTGTAGCCGATGATAAAATACCGTTTTTGGAAGGGATTTTGGAACCCTTTGCCGAAGTTGTCTATTTGGCCGGCGCCAAAACGACGGCTGAAGATGTTCGCGACGCCGACGCACTTATTACTCGTACCCGCACGAAATGTAATGCCGCTTTACTCAGTGGATCTAAGGTGAAGTTTGCAGCGACCGCTACTATTGGTTATGACCATTTTGATCTTGATTACATGAAGAAACACCACATCGCATGGACTAATGCTCCTGGTTGCAACTCCAGTTCAGTCGCGCAATATATAACTTCTGCGCTACTGAACTTGGCAGTCAAATACAATTTTAAGTTGTGCGACAAAACACTGGGCATCATAGGTGTTGGTAACGTCGGCTCTAAGGTTGCCAGAGTTGGACGCGCCTTGGGCATGAAAGTACTTTTAAACGACCCTCCACGCGCGGCGAATGAAGGTGAAGCCGGATTCACCGGACTTGGAACATTATTGCGCAATGCCGACATTATTACAGTGCATGTGCCCTTGGCTGATGACGGCAATTATCCGACCTATTATCTGGCGGATGATGAGTTTTTTGATAGAATGAAAACTGGAGCATTTTTCATCAATTCATCACGTGGTGAAGTCTGTGACGGCGACGCTTTGGGACGCGCAGTGGAATCTAATAAACTAGCTGGTGCGATTCTTGATGTCTGGGAAAATGAACCTGATATTGATCTGGATCTATTGAAAATATTGGATTACGCCACTCCGCATATTGCGGGCTATTCGACCGACGGCAAAGCTAACGGCACTGCCATGAGCGTTAATGCCGTAGCAAAAAATTTGGAATTACCTTTGACTGATTGGTATCCGGAAAATGTTCCGCAACCCAAAGACCCGTTAATCAAAGCCATCGACACTGGCGATTTTGAACGCGATATGTTGTCCATTGTCAATAGGTCATATAACCTAGCAGACGATAGCGAACGTCTTCATCATTCTCCCGAAACCTTCGAAAAACAACGCGGCAATTATCCGTTGCGCCGTGAATTTCATGCTTATACCGTGGAAGTGTTGTCCGAAAAACTTCGTTCCGCGCTGTCCGGTTTAGGTTTTCAATTACAGGATTAAAAAATATGTACAACGCCGTAATTTGCCGTTATCATGAAATTGCCATCAAAGGCAATAACCGGCACATGTTCGAAAACCAATTAATCGAAAATTTACGTTATCTACTTCGCGCTATCGCTGACTTGCGAATAGCCAAAGTTCGTGGCCGCATTTGGGTTGCACGCAAAGATAAGCAAGTTTTTCAGGATAATGAATTGGCTGAAATTCGACGCAAACTCAGCATTACCTTTGGGATAGAATCATTCTCAGCAGTAATTATGGGGCCAGCTAATATGGGATTTCTGCGCGATACCGTAGCAAGTGCTGCTGGAACATTTTTCACCGAGCAATTTGCCAAGCGCGAACGAGTCGCGTTCGCAGTACGAGCGCGACGTAGCGACAAAAGGTTTCCCTTGCGTTCCAAAGAGATTGAAATTGATATCGCTAAAGTCATAGATCGTGAATTTAATCGCAATAGTGGTCTTTATGTTAATTTAAACAGTCCAGACGTTACTGTTTTCTGTGAAGTTCGCGATGAGTTTTCCTTTGTCTATTTTGATAATGAAAAAGGCCCAGGTGGACTGCCAGTTGGCAGTAACTTGCCAGTGTTGGCGCTATTGTCAGGCGGTATTGACTCGCCAGTGGCCTGCAATATGTTGATGAAACGCGGTTGCAGGGTTCATTTCGTCACCTTTCACAGCTCGCCTTATACGCCGCCAGAAACTTGTACTAAAGTTAAAAAAATGGCCGATATTCTGAATGAATGGCAACGTCCCGGCAAACTTTTTTTTTGCAATCTTGCGGAATTACAAAAATCTATCCGCGATATTTGCAACCCACGTTTCCGTACGGTTCTTTATCGTCGCATGATGTTTCGTATTGCCGAAAAATTGATGGCTCGTTGTGGTGCTCATGCGCTGTTAACTGGCGAGTCTGTTGGTCAGGTGGCAAGCCAGACTATAACCAACTTAAGTGTTATTGAAGACGCCATTTCAACACTGGTCTTACGCCCCTTGATTGGAATGGATAAAAATGAAGCTGTTAACATTGCCCGAAATATCGGCACTTTTGAATTGTCATCTGAATCAGTGCCAGACAGTTGCACCGTATTTGCCCCGGATCAGCCAGCGACAGCGGCAAGACTTGACAAAGTCGAACACGATGAGGAGCGGCTTGGCGACTATGAAGCACTACTGGATGAAATCGTAGAGAGTTGTGAAATATACAGAGGAGAAAGCATACAATGAAATATATCGGAGCACATGTCAGTGCCAGTGGTGGCGTAGAAAACGCGCCACTAAATGCAGCGGCAATCGGCGCCAATGCCTTCGCGTTGTTTACCAAAAATCAACAGCGTTGGCAAGCAGCCCCGCTCAGTCAAAAAAGTATTGACGCATTCAAGAAGAACTGTGCAGAATTAAATTTTCCACCTCAATCAATTCTGCCTCATAACAGTTATCTGACCAATTTAGGACAACCAACCGCTGAGGGATTAGAGAAATCGCGACGCGCATTTGTCGATGAAATGCATCGCTGTAATCAACTCGGGTTAATTTATCTGAATTTCCATCCCGGCTCACATCTCAAGCAGATCACTGAAGATGAATGCTTAACGTTGATTTCTGAGTCAATTAATATTGCGCACGCCGAAGTCCCGAATGTTATCGCGGTAATTGAAAACACTGCTGGGCAGGGCACCAACGTCGGTTTTAAGTTCGAACATTTGGCACAGATCATTGAAAATGTCACAGACAAAGGACGTATCGGGGTTTGCCTTGATACTTGTCACTCTTTTGCCGCTGGTTATGATCTGCGGACTCTTGAAGATTGCGAACGGACTTTTGCCGAATTTGAACGTATAGTCGGGTTTAAATACTTAAAAGGAATGCATCTGAATGATTCCAAATCAGCATTCGAAAGCCGTGTTGACCGTCACCATTCATTAGGGCAGGGCTTGCTTGGCAAAGAAGTTTTTAAATATATTATGCCCGACCCACGCTTTGACGGTATTCCGTTAGTTTTGGAAACCATCGATCCTGATCTATGGAAACAAGAGATCGAGTGGCTGCGTTCCCTAGAAAAGTGAATTAGACCCGGAAATGGGAATCTAACCACAAAAATGTAAAGGAAATTCATTCTATGAGTTTAACAAGAGAAAAGAGAACTGAGCTTGTGTGCAACCTTGTGCCGTTGGCATTATGGTATGTTCAACGGCATCATGACCTTGATCAAGGAGATTTCTCCACATTCCAGCGACTCCTCACGGCTCAAACACCGATTTATCGATTGACTGAATTTTGGGATGGGACAAATCACCCCGCTTCAGGCTGGGAAGACGAGCGATGGAATGCTATTTGTCGTAAACTCTATGATTTGTTACAATGTCAAACTGTTGATTTCGAATCGGCAGGAGCAGGGTTATTCACTCCGACTGTTCTTGCTCGCATTGATACCGATCTTCGCGCTTGGCCCTGGATTCCCTGCGGTTATTGTCCTTACAAACTACCGGATGAGAATATCTTCGGCCCTTTCGTGTATGAAAAAACAGTTTCGTCGGAACACGCGTCAGGTGGCAGAATTAGCATTCATATCGGTAACAGTAGAATTCCGCATTCTCCGTTTGAAAACATGGAACAACTGCGGCAAGATCTATTAGCACTAGTGGAAAGTGTTATGATTCATCACCCCACAGCCAAATTTATCGGCTGCTCCAGTTGGCTCAATAGTTTTGACCCTTTCTTGACTTTGTTTCCCAAAGAATGGCCTCAACCCGAGGTTACTCCATATAAGGTCAGTTTTGGCTATAATTGGTGGGGACAATTTGTTGCCCGCACTGGCGGTTTTAATTTTCGCAATGCAAAGCAGATGCGTACTACTGGCATGTTCCCATTTCCAGTGCGCAATGGATATTGCACTATAGAGTCTCTACACCGTCATTTGGCATAGTTGAAACGATTAAAAATCTCCATCCTCGTTTTGCTTTATCATTGAATAAAAACAATGTAAATCGAGTTTCTAATTCACGCGCGCATTATGCGCGCGCGAATTCTAGAATGAATTGCCGATGGATCTCTTTGTCTTGATAGCGGTCTGGGGCGGTCGGGATTAATTCTTCCGGCAGGTAGTTGGAGATCAGATCAACGACTTCGATTTGGTGTTGTTGTTCACTAATCTTAAAAGACAGTTTCCAGGTGCGACAGCCGATAACGTATTGTTCTGGGGAGATCGCTTCTACTCGTTTGCGCGCGTGGTTCAGCGGATCAATGCTCAACTGGACTTTGGCGAAAGATTCCAGATCTAGACCAGATTGATTGCGCAACCACTCAATCTTGGACAAAGTTTGTTCATCAAAACTCACTTCATAGAGTTCAGGGGTATTCGGCAACCAACCCGTTGATGCTTCAGGAAAACTATCGGCATGAACAATATAGGGTTTAATGTCTAAAACTGGAGTGCCATCAAGCATATCGAAATTGCGAATATGCAGTTCCAAACCTTTTATTTCAACTAGCTCAACCACGCTCATGCCGATTGGATTAGTACGGTAAGGCGAACGGGTCGCAAAAAGTCCAATTTTAACTCCGGGCGGCGCGACTGGCGGATTTACCGTTGTTTTCCAACCACTATCTTGATTGAGATGAAAACAGAAAATCACCCAAATATGAGTGAAACCGTCGAGGTCGCGCAATGCGGTTTCAAAATCACATCCGGGATTCATGCGAATAATGCCATTATTGTTCGCGAAAACGCTTTGTCGTGGCGCTTCGTAGCGATATTTAGTCGCTGATTCTACTTGCCCGATGGGATTAAAAGTGATGCTATTCATTGAATTATTTCTGATTTAGCGTTAGAATCGCAGGAAAATAATGTTTTATTGCTGACGCCGACAATAACCACGAGCGCTAATAGCGATAGCAACAACCATACCCACCATGGAAAAATTGAATTGCTGTATTTGAAATCTGGTTCAGGCGCGGGTTTTTCTGAACTATCAAGCCACGGAGCATCGTCATTTAACGGCGATCCTGGCACCGGCGCTGGTGTAATTGTACGTAAAGTTGGGCGTGGTTTGACGGTGGCGCGACATTCTGGGCAATCTAAGTCCAAATTGATCCAAGCGTTATCAACGCCAAGTATGGCCCGACAATGTGGGCATTGATACTCAAAACTTTGACTTTGAGCGATCACTGGTGGCAAAGCTGGCGGTGGCATCGCAGGCGCAGGCGGCGCTCCACGATGAACCTGAAAATCTTCAGCTATTGCGCGGTTTGCTGTTGTCTTCGGGGTCGGTGTTTTACTTATTGCTGGAGCTGTTGGAGCATTTTCAAAACCGTAATGCCAAGCTAAAACTGTACAAAATTCCTCTGCCGCTGCTTTTGGAACTTTCGTAACTCGACAAGCCGCGCCATCAATACGGTGCAATACGATATTATTGCTCGCTAACCCTTTTTCAAAAGTGACTTGTTTCAAACCATCTAAAATGATTTCCATTTTTTTCAGGCCGACAAACATCACTTGGTCTAGAAACAGCACTCGTCGCGTCGTTCCAGCTAACAGCCACGAACGTCCGTCAAAAACGCCTTGAGCTAGCGCCAAAATGTGTTCGTCGTCATCAAGCACATCGGCAACACTGCGCAACTCTTTGCGTTTCGCAAATCTTAACGATTGTGGTCCCAATGCGGCGATTTCAGATTTTAAATCAGTCCATATTCTCATTTTTTTCAATCAGTGTAATATTGTTTTCTGTAATCTCTATTCGGCGTGCTTTATATAACGCCCCAAGCGCTTTTTTAAAGGTTTTTTTACTCATCTTGAATACGCGTTCAATTTCAGCGGGCGGCGTTTTGGCGGTAACTTTAAGAGTTCCGCCTTGGGCTTGCAAAACCTCCAACAAAGTATCAGTAGCTTCGGGAATAGCTTCTTTGTACCCAGGTTTTTGCAAGGTCACGTCGGCACGGCCATCAGAACGTGTTCTAGTGAGGTAAACAGTTCTTTTGTCGCCCAGCTCAAGGCGTTCATAAACATCACTACGATAAAGCATACCGAGGTATTTGTCATCCATCAATAAACGCCAACCAATATGGGTAACTTCGATTACTGAACCTTCGAACTGATGACCATGCGGTAGATTGCGCGGAACCTCAACGGTTCCTTTGCGTACTTTCATGGTTGCGATAATCCGACCGCTGACTAGATCGGACTTGACCTTGACCAAAACATCTTCTCCGACTTCTAACGGCCTAAGTTGTTCTTTGTACGGAATCATCAAATCCTTATCTAATCCCCAGTCTAAAAACGCGCCGACGGGGTTAACATCTTTCACTCGTAAAACACAGATCTCACCAGCAACTGCCAATGGTATTTGTGTCGTGGCGACCGGCCGATCTTCGGAGTCATTATAAACAAAAACTCGAATCTTTTTCCCTAACACCATTTCTGGCGTAACGAAGCGCGACGGCAAAAGGACGCGATTACCTTCTGAATCCCCGACGTAAACACCCTGAACGGTCTCTTTTTCAACCCGTAACTCTTGATATGCGCCGTTAATAATCATTATTTATATCCTCCCCGTTAATGCGATCAATTTCGTCCTGATTTTGTCGTTACCATTGATCTTTTCGTGCGTAAATTATTTCTCGATAATCTGAATTTTAATATAGTTTAAAAATACCGCTTCCAAGCTCTATTTGCAACTGTTCCGACTACTATTGGCAATATTCCAACGGATAAAAGATTGAGCGCAACATGTTTCGATTACAGGAAAATGCTTGAATTTTCATCAATAAGCTGATATTGTCATAGCATTTAAATTACAAAATCGTAACGTCGTTCACAACACGATAAATTGACTAATGGCCGATAAAAATAGATTCAAAATTACCCCTACCGACGCTATCCTAGAAAGCATCTCTGATGGCGTATTCACGGTCGATGCCGATTGGAAAATCACCTCATTCAATCGTGCAGCGGAAAAAATCACCGGAATTGAACGCGAGGACGCCATTGGCCAACTTTGCTCTGAGGTTTTTCGTTCCAGTTTGTGCGAAGGTGCTTGTGCGTTACGACAAACTATTAAAGACGGCAAACCGCTGATCAACCGTCCTTGCTACATTGTTAATGCGGAAGGACGACGGGTTCCCATCAGTATCTCCACCGCGGTGTTGCTCGACCACGACGGCAAACCAGTTGGCGGCGCCGAAACCTTTCGCGACCTTAGCGAAGTCGAGGCTTTGCGTCAAGAACTTTCTCAACGCTGTCGGGTCGGTGACTTAGTCAGTTGTAGTTTATCGATGAGAAAAGTTTTCGATCTATTGCCGAGTGTTGCGCCAAGTGATTCCACGGTTTTAATCTATGGCGAAACTGGTACTGGTAAAGAGTTACTGGCCAAAGCTATCCACGAAATGAGCAAACGTTCTGCTAAGCCGTTTATCGCGATAAATTGCGGGGCATTGCCGGATACCTTACTGGAATCAGAACTTTTTGGTTATAAAAAAGGCGCTTTTACTGGAGCTGAACGCGACAAACCTGGGCGTTTTGCTCTTGCCGACGGTGGAACGCTGTTCCTCGATGAAATTGGAGAAATTTCACAAGCATTGCAAGTACGTTTGTTGAGAGTGCTTCAGGAACGAGTTTACGAACCCCTCGGCGCGACCAAATCGGTCACGACTGATGTTCGCATTATTGTCGCGACTCACCGTGATTTGAATCAAATGATTAAAGATGGAAATTTTCGCGAAGATCTATTTTACCGCATCAATGTAATCGCATTAGAGTTGCCACCGTTGCGTAAACGCAAAGATGATGTGCCACTTTTAGTTGATCATTTTATCGAGCGTTTTAATCGGATTCAGCACAAAACTGTGCCGGGAATGACTCCAGCCGCAATGGCGTTGTTGTTAGCACACGATTGGCCGGGCAATGTTCGCGAACTGGAAAATGTCATTGAAAGAGCTTTTGTAGTTTGCGACGGTGGCGAACTGAACGTTTCACATCTGCCGAAAGAACTTACAGGTGGAAAAAACCTGTTACCGCTATCTGGCCCGATTGAGTCCGCAGTAAAAATGGCGGAACGGCAATCAATTTTGACCGCGCTACAAAAACACAATTATAATCGTAGCGCCGCCGCTGAAGAACTCGGAATCCATCGCAGTACATTTTACCGCAAAATCAAAACGTTGGATATTATTTTTCCAGATGACTCCGAGGAAAGAGACTAACAACTAATAAGTTAGAAACGGGGAAAATTGAAACGTTCATCTCCAAAAGCACAAAAGGCGTAAAAAAAGAAAATGTGAAAACGCCGTAAATTTTCTCTTAAATTAGCGCGCGCATTATGCGCGCATGAATTAGAGTTATAAGTTATGAAGATTTTGGGTTGCGAGAAATGTCTATTTTTTCGTTCCTGCAAAATAATTCTCCCAGATAAAGTTGTGTTTTAATTTTCAAAGATTATATTCCGGATACGAATCGCGTTCATATCAAATGAGGGTACCATGAATTACTCAAGTTTTATCTCGAGAGATTTTCATTTGCACAGTTATGACAAAAGTAATCAGTTACTTTCCAGCACCACCGATGGCAAAACCACCCAATACGCCTACGATGCCGCCGGACGCCTGGTTAAAGAGGGAAACAAAACCTACTCCTACGGCTATCTCGACAAAATCCTCGAAGTACAGGAAAACGGCGAACAGATTGCCGCATTCGATTACCACGTCGATGGACAAATCGCCCAAGCAACGCATGGCGATAAAACCGAGAATTTCATCTGGGACGGCTTGGCGCTAATTCATCGCGGAGACAACAGTTTCGTCAACGAACCCTACGTCACCGGCGGGAATCCAATCCTATCCAGCAAAGACGGAGTGATGTTTAACGACATCCTCGGCACGACCTTGGGCATCAAAAACGAAAAAGGTTTCGAAGCCATCAACATGACCGCCTTCGGCGAGCCGAAAGAAAACAACGCCGACAAAGTCGGTTTCTTCACAGGAAAACCCTACATCGGCGAATTAGGATATGCCTTCCTATTTAGAAATTATAGAGCCGATCAAGGAAAATGGCAAACCAAAGACCCATTAGGCTATCCTGACGGCTGGAATAATCTGGCCTATGTTAATAATAAAGTATCGTCATCCATAGATTTTTTGGGTGGTTGGACTGTTGAAGCTCATAATTTAATAATTGCAGGTCAATTCTCCGAGATGTCTTCCAGTGATATTGCCGCTATTCAAGCAGGCTCCACATATGTAGATAGACTTTGGGGTGGGCAGGGAAGTAGTACGGCTTATCAGCACTCAATGAGGAACGACAGCCAAACGCCTGCTCAAGCAATTGTCCAAAGGGATGCATTTATAGCACAAACTTTGTCTCAAGCAAATAACTTAATTGATACAGACAGAACCGTAGCACTAGGGTTAATGGGACAAGCACTGCATACTATTCAAGACTCTTTCTGTCCATTACATGTAGACACAAATGGTGATCCAATAGAATGGGATCCAATCAGTTGGGGAGCTATAGGTCATATGATGGGTAACGAAGGCCCAGATGATCTTACTCAAGGAATTATTGATAATATAGCTCGAGTCACCATAGACAACTTGATAAATTATCAGAAACTTGCTAGAGCAATAACGGAATAGCGCGAGGTAAAAAATGAGGCAATCTTTAGGGATCATATTAATATTCTTTATGTTTTCTGTTTTTATGACTTCGTATTCTTGGGCTGGGTCTACAAATAAAAAAGAGGAAGATGAAATGCAACAAGAGATAAAGAGACTCCAGAAGTTATACGTTGGCGATTTCAAAGACAAAGAAGCTGTTTTTGAAGGGATTAAAGTTTATAGAGAAAATGCCATTGTGAATAAAAAAAACAAATCCATTCTATTTACGATTAGGGCATTTGTC
>DLIO01000052.1 GCA_002483765.1 Lentisphaeria bacterium UBA7640
GTCGGACAGATGCCCTTATTTCATATTATTACATTAATGACTTTGAAAAAAAAATTACTCATGGCATGGCAAGATTGTATTGCGGGGAAAAAATAATTACGGAGGGTATGTATTCAAACGGAATGCCCAATTATTATATGATTTACAAGCTTCCCAAAGAGACTTTACAAATCGTTTTCAAAGAAGGAAAACCGGAAGATGGAACATTGCCGATTGCGTTGCATAACGGATTATTGCTTGGATTAGATTTTAAAAAAGGTATGCCAGCAAAAGCAACACTATTCAAGGACGATGGTAGAGTGAAAGAAATCTTGTTTGACGTTTCAAGTTTGGAAATGAAAAATGCTCAACCGTGGAATGGAGAATTTTTATCTATGGAAGCCAAAAAAATTGAGAAGTATGTTGATGGCAAAATTGTTTCAACTAAAGATTGCGAGTGCCTTGGTTTTATTGAAGAAATAATTGAACGTTTCAGTAAAAATACGAGAACAGGGGGCAAATCTTCCACGAAAAGGAATGTCGATGCCAAGCTTTAATTTCTGTCTTTTTGTTGATTAAATTCATAAATTTATGGGGCGGAGCTCGCCTAAAAGGAAAAATTGGTGATGTTTTCAAATTGCAGTAAAGACTATCAGTACGATAAAAAAGGTCAGTTGTTAAGCGTTGCCGACATGGAAGGCAATATCGCAGAAGCCTATAAATATGATCCAGCCGGTAATATTCTGAACAAAAACATTGCAGGCAAAATCACTACTTTCACCTACGACAAAGCCAATCAACTGGTCACCTCGACGGTAGACGACAAAGTAACGAATTACGCCTACGATGCCGCCGGACGCCTGGTTAAAGAGGGCAACAAAATCTATTCCTACGGTTATCTCGACAAAATCCTCAAAGTACAGGAAAACGGTGAACAGATTGCTGCATTCGATTACCACGTCGGTGGCCAGATTGCCTCCGCGGTCCACGGAGATAAAACTGAAAATTTCCTCTGGGACGGTTTGGCACTGATTCATCGCGGAGATAACAGTTTCGTCAACGAACCCTACGTCACCGGCGGTAATCCAATCCTATCCAGCAAAGATGGCGTGATGTTTAACGATATGCTCGGTAATACCCTTGGAATCAAGTCGTCTGACGGATTCAATACTGTTTCCATGACCGCTTTCGGCGAGCCTACAACCTCACAACCCAACAACTCTACAACTGAAATCGACAAAGTCGGTTTCTTCACCGGTAAGCCTTTCATCGGCGAACTCGGCTACGCTTTCTTGTTCCGCAACTACCGTGCCGACCAAGGCAAATGGCAGACCAAAGACCCATTAGGCTATCCCGACGGCTGGAATAATTTGGCGTATTTGAATAATGGGGTTGTATACGATATAGACTTATTTGGAGCATGGAGTTTAATGCGGTGGTTATATACAGGAGATGGTAATGCTTCTGATTATACATATGATGCATCCTTGGCTGCAGCTGCCGAAACGATGGGAGTACAGACTGCAGGAACGCTTTCAGTTGCTTTAGGACAAACAGTTGGCGATATAGTTGAGAACGGTCAAGGCACCTTGCAGTTAGGATTATCTGGTACAACAGGAGGCGGTGTAGGTGCTACGTTTGGTGGAGGCATAGCACTTAGCTATAGTTCTGATATTGGTTGGCAAGTTGGCGCATATTCAGTAGGCGGTGGCGGTTCATACATAGGGGCAGGAGGCTCGATTGTTGTTGATGTAACCTTATCAGCAAATGATTCCATTTATGATTTGGGCGGAAACGCCGTGACTATAGGTGGTTCTGGAAGTAATAATGAATTTACCATAGGAGGAGAAGTTAATGCTCCTTTGGGGGCCAATGGCGCAACTCCCTCAGTTACAATTTCTGTTGGTACCCTGGTATTGCCTGGGACGCCGGGAGAAGCACATGTGTTTTTAACAAATACTCAGATTTTTGGACAAAATGAGATGGCTGATTTTCTCTTTAGGACTATTTATGAATGAACATAAGTTCAAGTGCGTAACATACAGCAACCGTAGTCCATTTTTTACATACAGAAGTGGCTCAGGATTCTTAATCATTGAAGACGATAAGATTACCTTTAAGGGAATGCTAATTACAATAAGTGTTCTTAAAGAGCATACATGTATTCGTATTGTGAATAGCGAAAAGATTAGAATATTCAATAAAAAATACAAGTTTATGTACTTATATTCTAAATCTCTAACGGATATAATAAATAACTTGAAAATTGAAGGGTACGACATTATTAACAAGGAAAATATCACTATCAAACGTGGAATTTTCCAGCAAGATTTCAGCAAAATTCTATTTGGTGTAATTTATGTCGTGATTTTCTTGTTTATTCTGTACATCTTCTTGCATAAATACGAAATTATTTGACCTTCATCATAATTGGATTTTTTTAATATGAATACCCATAAAATATTTGTCAAATTAAAGCAAAGCAGATGGTCTAATTACCATACGGCTTCTCTGGATATACAAGAAAAAAAGTTAACAATATTACTCCATAAAAAGATAATTATGGACAAACAAGATTACACCATCCATGTGATTGACCGTGAGCAAATTAAAATGACCACTAAAAATAATGAATGTATTAGCATGTATTGCATGCCAAATATAGAAATATTAGATGACCTTAAAAGAAATGGCTATACAATAATAGGTAGTGATAATTCGTGCATCTTCCCGCCAGAACCTAAATCTTCTTCAGTATTGGTTCTGGGCGCAGTTCTAGTTATAATTCAGTTGATTTTCTTTGTGATTATGAATATTATTAAAAGTAGTTAACAGGCAACATGTCCGGTTTGCTCTTGAAAGTTGTACGTGAAAGACGGAGCCATACATGTTTTTAGCTGATATCTGGCGTGATTTAAGGTAGTTATGTTTTTGTCTTGAATTTTTTAAAGATGGAGTTAAAGATGGAGCCATACATGTTTTTTAGCTAGTATCTGACGTAATTTAAGATAGTTATGCCTTTTGTCTTGAATTTTTCCTGAACAATATTACATTTTTATAGGGCGAAAATTAAATTTGTTGTTTTGAACAACAAATAAAAATAGAGGGTTTTTATGAAATCTTTCACCTACGACAAAGCCAATCAACTGGTCACTTCGACGACCGACAACAAAGTAACGAAATACGCGTACGATGCCGCCGGACGCTTGGTTAAAGAGGGAAACAAAACCTATTCCTACGGCTATCTTGACAAAATCCTCGAAGTACAAGAAAACGGCGAACAGATTGCCGCGTTCGATTATCATATCGACGGACAAGTTGCCCAAGCAACGCATGGCGATAAAACCGAAAATTTCCTCTGGGACGGTTTGGCGCTGATTCACCGCGGAGATAACAGTTTCGTCAACGAACCCTACGTCACCGGCGGTAATCCAATCCTGTCCAGCAAAGATGGCGTGATGTTTAACGATATGCTCGGTACGACTCTCGGAGTGGCTGAAAATGGTAAATTCACCACCACACCCAAAACCGCTTTTGGACAACCCACAACCTCACAACCCAACAACTCTACAACTGAAACCGACAAAGTCGGTTTCTTCACTGGTAAACCCTACATCGGCGAACTCGGCTATGCCTTCCTATTTAGAAATTATAGAGCCGATCAAGGAAAATGGCAAACCAAAGACCCATTAGGCTATCCAGACGGCTGGAATCAGTTTGCATATGTAAATAATGCGGTGACATTTAAAATAGACTTATTAGGCCTTTCTGAATTGAGCGCAGCTCAATATCGACAATTTATAGAGTCGAGGTTGAATGCAGGTATTACAAATGTTGATATTTTATTCAAAGACACTTTGAACCATTATCTAGAAAACGACCCTGAAGATGATTTGATATGGGATGCGGAAGATGATATGGAAGAAATTATTGAAGCGTTTTATGATATCTTTTCCGACTCTAACAGTCCGTATAATCATGGAGCAGAAATTGCTGCCGGTATTCATACCGGTGATGGAAGTGGTGTTACTCACTTTTTTGCAGGAGCAGCTTATGAAGGCGCGTTTGAGTTCGGGGATTCGGCCCAAGACATTTTCGAATGGCTTGGCGGACAGAGTGGCGATTGGTTAAGCGATACAGCGTATGCTTATGCAGGTGCAGATTTTTCCGATTATTTTGACACATGGACTGAAGCCGAATGTCGTAGACGAATAAAAGAATTTACTTCGGGAAAAAAAACACTTACGGGGTTACTTGGTGAAAATGTACCAACTAATACAGAACAAGGTGTTCGCGATTTTAGAAATCAATTTCGAAGGAATTTAGCTGAATGAAAAAAACAATAAAATATTTGATGTTATTTATACTGTTCTGTTTCATTGCTGTTATTATTTTCCTATCTCTCTTTTTTTTAAAAGAAAAAAGTGTAAGAACTTCACTTAGAGAAAAATTTCAGCAAGTTAAGATTGGAGACAATAAGAATTATCTTATTGCTACTTTCAAGAGTCAGCCAATAATTTTAAAAAATGGAAAGATTATTTTTCCTGATTTTACAAATACCTCGAAAGATAATGTTGAAGTTTACCGCTTTTCTGCAGGTTCTTTTTTTCTTCCAGATACCGCTGATTTTCTAATTGTAAATGGTATAGTCAAAGAAAAAAGAATATTGGATTAAGGCTGTTGAAAATAAACACTATAACATGAAATGAGAAAAAACTCTTTTGAGTCTATAAAAAACCGGAAAAACGGTCAAAGACGGAGCCATTCATATTTTTTAGCTGATAACTGGCGTGATTTAAGATAGTTATGTCTTTTGTCTTGAATTTTCCCTGAACAATATTACATTTTTTGTATGGATAAAAATTAAATTTGTTGTTTCGAACAATAAATGAAAATTAGTAAAAACGGAGCCATACATATTTTTCAGTTGCTAACTGGCGTTATTTAAGGCATTTATGCCTTTTGTCTAGAATTTTCCCTGAACAATATCACATTTTTATAGGTATTAAAAACCAAAGCAATAAGGAGTTAAGTAAACTACGGTTACTCGGCGTCTATCTTGCATGGGGAAAAACGAATTGGAAGTGTTTAGTTTTAGTCGGAGGAATTACACTGTTTCTATGTTTATTGCCATTCGTTTTTTATTCACCCAATACGCTTCGG
Organism: Lentisphaeria bacterium UBA7640; assembly: GCA_002483765.1. Lineage (GTDB taxonomy): Bacteria > Verrucomicrobiota > Lentisphaeria > Victivallales > Victivallaceae > UBA7640. The sequence goes on from DLIO01000052.1 coordinate 5,143, forward strand.
GTCAAAAAAGAGTTTGTGATAAAACATGGTACAAACATGCCATTAGTGCTGTATGGAACAGAATGGCAGATAAAAACCATTCTACCTTTTCTGAAATCAGGCTATGTTTTGCCACTGCATTCAGGAAAACAGAGTTACAATGCCGAAACGGTCTGGCTTTTCGGCAGTGCCGCAGAATACGCCAGTGAGTATCGAAACTCAAAGTTGATTTTTATTGCTCCACCGGAATTTTTTGAGTTCCCGCTCAATACGAAAAAGGTTTTTCTAAAACGTTTTCAAAGCGAAGAACTGACCAACTATCCGGTGGAATATTATTAACACACTACAGTTTCCAAATCATAAAAGAATGCGAAGCTGGGGCTTCGTGCTTCTTGGGGAATGCGGATGCTATGGTCATTCGGCACGGTAAAATATATCCACGCTCCATAATCTCTCCCCGTTTTCGCTTTCTTCTCCAACTCTCCTCCTCCGTCGTTCTCTATCAAATGCCCTTTCTTCCATGATTTTAAAATACTGTCGCGTTGTTGCGACAGTGTGCCATTGGTTCAGTATTGCTGCTATTTGTTTCCTGGTTTGCGAAAGCGCTATCAGCGCCAACATCAAGGCAAACTGCTCAAAAACAAACGATTACGTTGTTTTTTTATCTAATTCAAGCAATTATCACTGTCGCACTATTGCGACAAGAAGCCAAAACATCGCAAATCGAGTGTCGCAACAACGCGACACTGACCAAGAGAGGAAAAACTTGCAATATCTTGACAGTCAGTTATTTACATATAAATATTAAAGTTGGCATGGCTCATGCTATAATGATTACCAACAATTAATGTTAAACCGTTTTACTAAGGATTTGATTATGAAGTTAGCTTTGACGATTTGCCGAGAACGAATCGCACCGGTCTTTGATGTATCGGGCCAAGCGTTGATCTTGGAGATCAGCGATGGACAGATCATTAACGAACTAAGTGTGGCGTTGCCGTTAGAATCGCCGGAGGCTAAGGTTGAATTTTTATTGAATTCAGGAGTTAACGAGTTGATTTGTGGCGCGATATTTTGCCAGACGCAAATGCTAGCCGAAAAGCAAGACATTAAAGTTTATGCATTTATCGCTGGAGATTATAGCGAAGTCATTAAGGCTTGGCAGGAAGAGAAGCTCGAGCTTGGTGATTTTGCCATGCCCGGTTGTCGCCGAGATCAACGCCAATGTCGCCGTCGTGGAAGACGGATGAGAAGTAATTAATAACCCTCAAAACAAGGAGATGTTATCATGCCTAGAGGAGATGGAACAGGACCAGCTGGAGCTGGACCAATGAGTGGACGGGGCGCAGGATACTGTGCTGGATTTGATGTAGCTGGCTTTGGCTGCAATCGCGGTTTCGGTAACGGTATGGGATTGGGTCGTGGACGACGCAATTTCGGAAATCCGGCCCAGATGCAACCAAGATCAGCACCACTACCAGCTGATGTGAGCAATGAATTGTTGCAACGCCAAGCAGAAGCCTTACAAAATCAACTGGACGCAATAAAAAGACGTCTGGACGAAAAGGCCTAAATTAAGGGCTCACAAAAAAAAATAACTTGGCGTTTTTGCTTGACTGTGAATCGCTACTCTTCGTTACGAAAATATTTATATAGATCGACTATGTAAACAGATTCGTGCCTTGATTAGCAATCCGCTTTCAGCGCAAAATTCACCGATTTCTTTTTAAGTGAACCCCAACAACAAAAGCGGGCCAGATTAATTTTCGCCCGCTTTGTTTTATGGAGAGAATCATGAAAATAGCAATAACGACAACAGGAAACACCTTAGAAGCGGCCATTGATCCGCGCTTTGGTCGTGCCGCCAATTTTTTAATTTTTGACACCGAAAATAAAACTTTCGCCACCGTTGATAATGTTCAAAATCTGAACGCAGCCCAAGGTGCTGGCATTCAATCAGCGATGACCGTTATCAATAGCGGAGCGGAAGCACTTATTTCAGGACATTGTGGCCCAAAGGCTTTCCGAGTATTGAATGAAGCCAAAATCAAAATTTATACGACTGAAGCAAAAACAGTGAAAGAAGCTCTTACGCTTTATGAAGAGGGCAAATTGAGCGTGGCTAAAGATGCTGACGTTGAAGGGCATTGGATGTAAGAAGTTATAATTTAACAATTAACTAGCACTATTATGGTTGAACAACAAAAACTGAAATATATTTTCGGCCCTGTGCCTTCGCGGCGCTTGGGGCGTTCCCTTGGCATCGATACTATTCCGTTCAAAATATGCTCTTATGATTGCATATATTGTCAACTCGGAAAAACTACGATTAAGACACTGGAACGCAAAGAGTATCTTCCTTACGATGAGATACTTGCCGATGTCGACCGGAAATTAGCCGAAGGTTGTGATTTCGATTATATCACTTTTTCTGGTTCAGGTGAACCGACGTTGTTCAGTAGAATTGGCGAATTAATCGAAGCGGTAAAAAAGCGTACCAATAAACCGTTGGCTGTCTTGACCAACGGTTCTTTACTTTGGGACGACAAAGTGAGAGAAGAGTTATTACCAGCCGACTTGGTAGTCCCTTCGCTCGACGCTGGCGATCAGTCTTTTTTTGAACAGATAAACCGGCCGTGCGCTGGATTGTCTTTTGATCAGATGACCGATGGATTGGAGAAATTTGCTCGTCAATTTAAGGGGAAAATCTGGCTGGAACTCTTTTTTCTAGCTGACCCCTTTGATCCCTACGGCCAAGCGACCAAGATGGCTGATTTTGTGCGACGAATTTCACCGTCACTGGTGCAACTAAATACCGTCGCGCGGCCACCGTGCGAAAGTTGTGCTCGACCAGTTTCTAAAAAAGTCATGGAAGAATTACTGAAAAAATTTCCACAACCTGCGGAGATTATCGCTGATTTTTCAATCATTCGCGATACGACCGTAAAAACAGCCCATCGCAATGATATTCTGAATTTGTTGTCACGCCGTCCTTGCACGAGTCAAGACATTGCCAGCAGTTTATCGGTTCACCATATTGAAACGTTAAAAATTCTAGAAGAGTTAATTGCCATGAAACTCGTTGAAGTTATTGAGATCAATAATAAAATTTTCTATACTCTTTTGGGGTGAAAACTTAAAAAAACGCGCCGTGGATTTTCGAGTAAATTTTATTTCTCTTTTTGAAGTGCGATGCTAGCATCGTGCGAAAAATGAGGGATAAAATATGCCGAAAAGCAACAAGCGGAATTTAAGTTCTCAATCTAAATGAGTATATATAAGGAGAAAAATGAAAATAGCAATAGCCTCCGGTAAAGGGGGAACAGGAAAAACCACGATGGCGTTGGCGCTAGCGTCGGTTGCGGGCACCAACACGTTGTTGGTTGACTGCGATGTTGAAGCACCAAACTGTCATCTTTTTGGTAAAAAAGAAGGAGAACGCGAAGCCGTTTTCATTTCGATGCCATTTTTTGAGAAATCACTTTGCACTGGTTGCAAAGCGTGTAGCAAAATGTGTCAATTTAACGCCATTGCCGTACTGGGAAAATCAGTTTTACTGTTTCCCGAATTGTGCCACGGTTGTGGCGGTTGCGTTCGAGTCTGCCCGACTGGCGCACTAACTGAAATTCCACGCAAAATTGGCGAAGCTGGAGTCACTAAATACGAAGATTTTGTATTAATTGACGGTTGTTTGACCATTGGTCAAGCGCTATCGCCACCACTGATTCGCTCAGTCAAAAATCGTATTGACGATTATAAGGCTGGCACGGCAATTATCGACTCTCCTCCTGGGACATCCTGTCCGATGGTGGTTTCAGTCAGAGGTGCAGATTTCGTGTTGCTCGTGACTGAACCAACTCCATTTGGATTGCATGACCTAACGCTGGCGGTAAACACTTTGAAAGAATTAGATCTGCCCTGCGGTGTAATCATTAATCGTGCAGACAGTGGTAACGATCAAGTTAAAGAATTTTGTAAAAAAGAAAATATTCCAGTCATGCTGGAAATTCCGAATCGCCGGGATGTGGCCGAGGCTTATTCACGCGGTGAAACTTTATTGCAGGCCGCCCCAGAGTTGCGTCCTAAATTTAAGGAATTACTGAAAGAAGTTGAAAACCGCGTTGGCAAAGAGGTGAAAAAATGAAAGAATTAGTTATAATTAGCGGCAAGGGCGGCACGGGAAAAACCAGTATCACTGCATCTTTCGCGGCTTTAGCGAAAAATCCAACCTTGGCAGATTGCGACGTTGACGCTGCCGACTTGCATCTGTTGCTTGAACCCCAAAAATTGGCAACCCATGAGTTTGTCAGCGGTCACGAAGCGATTATCAATCAAGAAAAATGCACTCAATGTAATATTTGTTATGATGTGTGTCGTTTTGAAGGAATTCTGCTGGAAGACGGCAAAGTAAGCGTGGATCCATATTCCTGTGAAGGTTGTAAGGTTTGCGTGGAATTTTGTCCAGCTGATGCGATCGATTTTCCTGAGAGCGTTTGTGGGGAATGGTACGAATCAAAGACTCGTTACGGAACCATGATTCATGCTCGTTTAGCTCCAGCAGCGGAAAATTCAGGAAAATTAGTGGCGCAGGTTCGTCAAGCGGCCAAAGAAGCTGCGGAAAAAGCGAACAGCGATCTTATTTTGATTGACGGCCCGCCAGGAGTTGGTTGTCCAGTAATTGCTTCGGTAACTGGGACGACCGCGATATTAATTGTTGCCGAACCGACGGTTTCCGGCGAACACGATATGGAACGGGTTTTAAAGTTGTCCGTTCATTTTGAGATACCAGCATTAGTTTGTGTCAATAAATGGGATTTGAATCCAGAAGTAACCGAGAGAATTGAAGCAACCGCACTAAAAGCGGGCGCAAAAATAATGGGGCGCATCCCTTATGCGAAAATTTTCACTGATGCCATGGTCAATGGTCAACTGGTAGTTGATCATCCCGAAACCGACGCGGCACAATCCATTAAAAAAATATGGGAGAATATATGTCAGACGATATAGAAAGTTGTCCAGGCGCCACCAAATGTGGTGGCGATTGTAGTGAACAAGAAAAAGAGCAAAAAGCCCTCAGCGATTGCATGAGTCGGATTGACCATAAAATCGTGGTTATGTCAGGAAAAGGCGGAGTGGGTAAAAGTACCGTCGCGGTAAATTTGGCCGTGGCGCTGTCGATGGCGGGAAAACGCGTTGGACTTCTGGATGTCGATATTCATGGGCCTAGCGTTCCCACCATGCTAAACCTCGCGGATAAACGCATTGTGACTGAGAACGGCAAGATCGTTCCAATATCAGTCGGCGAATTAAAAGTGATGTCAATCGGGTTTTTATTGCGCGCCAACGACGACGCGATAATCTGGCGCGGCCCAATGAAGATGGGTGTGATCAAACAATTTTTGACCGAAGTGGCGTGGGGCGATCTCGATTATTTGATCGTCGATTCTCCTCCTGGAACTGGTGATGAACCATTGTCAGTATGTCAACTGATTGAAAATCCCGACGGCGCGATTGTCGTAACTAGTCCGCAAGAGATTGCCGCTACAGACGTTCGCAAATCGATCGATTTCTGCTTGAAATTAGATTTACCAATTTTGGGAATTGTTGAAAATATGAGTGGATTCGCTTGTCCATCATGCGGCGAGATTACCGCGATTTTCAATTCCGGAGCAGGTGAAGCACTAGCCGACCAATTCGGCTTGCGACTGTTAGGGAAAATCCCAATTGATCCAATGATTTGCAGTTCAGGAGACCAAGGTAAACCATTCGCTTACCATTTCTCCAATACCCCGACTGCTAAAGCTTTTGAAACTATAATAGAGCCAATTCTGGCATTATCAGATAACAAAAAATAAGGAAACTAGAACTATGAAAATCGCTATCCCACTCGCTGAAGGAAAATTGTGCATGCATTTCGGTCATTGCGAACAATTCGCACTGCTTGATGTCGATGCAGAAGCTAAAAAAATCACCGGCAAAACATTGGTTACGCCACCACCACATGAACCAGGTTTGCTCCCAAAATGGTTGGGCGAACAAAACGTCACTGTCATCATCGCTGGTGGCATGGGCCAACGCGCTCAAGCACTGTTCCAAGAACGCAACATCAGCGTGGTAGTTGGAGCTGGTGCGAATGAGCCCGAAAACCTAGTAATCAGAGCTCATTACTTTGAGC
>DLIO01000049.1 GCA_002483765.1 Lentisphaeria bacterium UBA7640
TATGAACAAGCCAAAAAAGGTCGCGGCTTCTATGCTCCGTATTCAGAATGGGAAGCAAACACCTCAAAAAGGGAATATACCGATTGCGGCGACTGGGTCTTTACCGGAAAACGAAAATATGAAGGGTGGAAATTCGTTTACCGTGACGCCAGCCTGAGAAGCATTACCGCGCCGTCTGGACGTTCAGTGTGGTTCTCTTATCTCCGAAACCGCATAACAACAATCTCTCAAAATGATCAACCATTTGTCGAATTTTCCTACGCCGACACCGGAAATCAACTCCAACAGCTTACAGTCAACGGAATTGAGCATAAGTTTTCATATCAAAACGGTAAACTGGTCATCTTGCCGAAAACCACTTCCGGTAAGATTGTTAACGCTTCGCGTCCGCAACTGATTGCCATTAAGACTGGTGATTTGAATCCAGCGGAATTCAGTTACGACGATTACGGTTTTCTCAAGCAAGTACAGCAGGGTGACTTCGTTGATACACTGACAGTTCAGCATCAAACCCTCGCTGAACGACAAGCAGAATTGAACGCTAAAAAGGATCGTAAGGTAAAATATTCCGGCCCAATCAACGGACGTTTGCTTTCCGATGTGTTGTTTAAATATAAATATTCCGACCGGGAACCTGGCACGGTTAAATTGATCAACCAGCAAAACCAAACTGCAAGTTACGATTGTAACCAGAAAACCGGTATCTTTAAAATCAACGAATTTACTGGCTTGGTTACTCAGGGTACTGGGGGATTAACTCTCACAGATATTATCTTGGACTGGTGGAATAGCACCCAAAGTTTGTATACTACTAAACTAGCGGAATAAAAAATGAAGATTTATTTTTATATATTTTTATTTTTTTTAGTAATAACTTTGTTTTTAATTTTAACTTATAAAGGAGATACAGAACAATTGCCCCAAGGCCCATTAATCATTAATACAGATTCAGTAGTTAAAGTAGAGATATTATATGGTCACGGCGTTTCTAATCAGAGAAAGAAAATCAAACTTTCAGACTTCAATAAAGCATTAGCTACTATTAAATCATACATAACTCCAGACACAAAGCCTCAAAAATCTTGTCCATGGATAACCTTTGTTCTTTACAAGGATAGTGGACAAAAAAATTATCTCCATCTACTTTTTCGAGGTAATGATATCATGGTTCAATTTGGTAAAAATAGTTGGCTAATCTCTAGTAAAAATAGAGTCAAACTTGAGGAATGTATGGAAGAAATTATAAGTACCTCTAAGTTGCCTCAAAATAATTAGAGAAAATGACAAATCCATATCTATTAAATACTATACCTTCGGACAACACGCCACAAATTAAACCGATCAGTTACAGCGATCAAGCCGGACGGACAAAGAAATTCGAACGCGACGCTTTCGGGCGCGTAGTAAAAGAGCTATTTCCAGACGACACCTCGGTCGAATATGAATATAATAAGCTCGGACAGTTGGACACCGTGCTGGACCAGAATAAACACAAAATCAAGTTTAACTGGTCAAAATTTGGCTTGGAGAAAAAGACCAGCGCCGCCAACCAACTTACCGATTATGTCTATGATAAATACGGAATGCTCGCCAAAATTGATTCAAAACTCAAAGGCAAAACCGATCGTTCTATCAAATACGAATACGACAAACTTGACCGTTTAGTTAAAGTTACTTACGCCGATAATGAAGTTGAGACCTTTACCTACGATTCATGGGGCAAATTGATCGCTTCAAGTCGCGGCGACAAGAAAGCAAGTTTCAAATACGACTACTTCGGGCGGATGATTGAGAAAAACGAAGGCGCGATTATCTCCACCTACGCTTACAATCCGTGGGGACAACGCACCACCCGCGTGACCAAACAAAACGGTCTCACGCTGAGTGAATCCAAAACCTATGATGAATTCGGCCGCTTGACCGAGATAAAATCCAATGAGAAAATTGTAAAATATAGTTATAATAAAGATAATCAGCTGATAATGCAGCTCATTGACGGCATTCCAGTTGAGTTCACTTACACCAAGTACGGACAACTGGAAAGCAAAATGCTCGGCGGAAAAATCCGCCCGATCTCCAGTTTGAAATACGTCTATGCCAAAGACGGCATGATTGCCGGACGCGTGGTCAATGATAAAGTTCAGATGTATGCCTACGATAAAAAAGGTCAGTTGTTAAGTGTTGCCGACATGGAAGGCAATATCGCAGAAGCCTATAAATATGATCCAGCTGGCAATATTCTGAGCAAAAACATTGCAGGTAAAATCACTACCTTTACTTACGACAAAGCCAATCAACTGGTCACTTCGACGGTAGACAACAAAATAACAAAATACGCTTATGATGCCGCCGGACGCCTGATTAAAGAGGGCTCCGTTGCATCCGGATTCAAAACCTATTCCTACGGCTATCTCGACAAAATACTCGAAGTGCAGGAAAACGGCGAACAGATTGCCGCGTTTGATTATCATATCGATGGACAGATTGCATCCGCGGTCCACGGCGATAAAACCGAGAATTTCATCTGGGACGGCTTGGCGCTGATTCATCGCGGAGACAATAGTTTCATCAACGAACCCTACGTCACCGGCGGCAATCCTATCCTATCCAGCAAAGACGGCGTGATGTTTAACGATATGCTCGGTACGACTCTCGGAGTCAAGTCATCTGACGGATTCAATGCTGTTTCCATGACTGCTTTTGGCGAAACAGAGAACAAATCCGCCATGTTTACCGGTAAGCCGTATATTGGCGAACTTGGTTACGCATTTCTATTTAGAAATTACCGTGCAGAGTTGGGGAAATGGCAAACCAAAGACCCATTAGGCTATCCCGACGGCTGGAATAATTTGGCCTATTGTAATAATTTCTTGACAACTTGCATTGATATATTTGGAGGATGGGCATATGACTTTGTTGGTGATTGGACTGATAATGAACGGTCTTTCTTTGGACAAATAATGAATCAAGCTCGTATCTCTATTGCAGGAGCTTTGACTGATTTGAATAATTTAAGAGATAATCATGCTGATTGTGGAATTACTTCTTGCCCATGTCCTTTGCATAATGAGACAACTGGTCTAAACCAATTAAGACAAATCCTTGCAAATACGGTAAGCAAACTCAATAGTGCGGATATATTAAAGGTCGAAAAGGATGCAAATATGGGTAATGTTGCAGGCACTTATAATCCTGGCCTGTTGGGAAATGAAACAATGAAAGTAAATGTGACTCCGGGGGGAGGTTATAATTTTTTCACAGGACCATCTGGTACCGCGTCAGCTACAGCTATTCACGAAAGCTCACACGCCGGGGGGTCTGATGATTATCTTAACGAACATGGTAGTCCTGATCACCGGTGGAACAATGCTCATACGATAGAAAACATTTCTCGAAATGGTTTGTCTGGAATAATGCAAGCAATGAATATGCCACTTAATTGCCTATGTGAATGATAATTGATACTCTTAGAATATTAGATTTATCCAGAATCCATGAAAAAACAAAGATAAAAAGTTAAAAATTGAATAGCATGTTAGTATAACAGTATATTATGATTATTAAAATAATAATTTAAATTAATCCAACTAGGTAAATGATTATAGTATTATAAAAAGGTATCGAGGTGATAAACTTAACGATGGAAATATTTTAATCGAATTGCTGTTCCTGTTAAATATTAGGACAAGAGAGACTTAGGCTAAAAATCAGATTTTTTGATAATTTTAGGGGTATAATATCATGAAATTCAAGAGCAGGATGTGGAACATACATGCCTTCGTAAAAATAATCGAAAATTGATGGTAACGACTAAAAAACCAAACAACCAAAACAATGAAGAGGTCACAATGACTCTTTTACGGATTCAAATTTATGATAAAATTTTTATTCAAAATGAAGCAATTAATCCTAATAACTGTTTTTTTAATTATATTCATTGTAATCTTTTCGATTATAACATATGAAGAGATTTACGATATCAATTTTTATACATCTATGGGTAGGCACAGAGCTCAAATAATGAAAATCTTTACGTTAAAAACGGAATACCGGATTAATCAAAAGGTAAAGAGTTTTTTTGATGAACAAGAACTGTCCAAAATGCCAGACAGGTGGGAAACTATTGCCAACGTATATAAAAACATCCACGGCAGGCAACGCTCCAAGGATGGCTTAGGAATGACCGTTATGAAAATAATTGATTACTGTACATATCCTGACACCCCACTTAGTTTGGGCGAAAAAAAAATTATACGTAGTGCTTTAATAAAATATATATCATGCAAAAACGAGCGTAAAAAGTCTTGGGCATTGGCAAGTTTACATATAATTGTAAGTGAAAAAAAATCAGATAAAAAAGTCAATTTATCCAAAGAATTACAAAGAATTGAAATAGAACTATCCTCAAATAACAACTGCTATAAGACGGAGAGCATAAAAAGGTAATAAAGTAAGACGGAGCCATACATATTTTTTAGCTGGTATCTGGCGTGATTTAAGATAGTTATGCCTTTTGTCTTGAATTCCTCTTGAATAATATTACATTTTCATAGGAAGATGAATTAAATTTATTGATTTGAACAACAAATAAACAGAGAATTTTTATGAAATCTTTCACCTACGACAAAGCCAATCAGCTGGTCACCTCGACGGTAGACGATAAAGTAACGAATTACGCTTACGATGCCGCTGGACGCCTGGTAAAAGAGGGCTCCGTTGCATCCGGATTCAAAACCTATTCCTACGGTTATCTTGACAAAATCCTCGCAGTGCAGGAAAACGGGCAACAGATTGCCGCGTTTGATTACCATATCAATGGGCAAATTGCCCAAGCAACGCACGGCGATAAAACTGAAAATTTCCTCTGGGACGGTTTGTCGCTGATTCATCGTGGAGATAATTCCTACATCAACGAACCCTACGTCACTGGCGGGAATCCAATCCTGTCCAGCAAAGACGGCGTGATGTTTAACGATATGCTCGGCACGACCTTGGGCATCAAAAACGAACAAGGTTTCGAAGCCATCAACATGACCGCCTTCGGCGAGCCGACAACCTCACAACCCAACAACTCTACAACTGAAATCGACAAAGTCGGTTTCTTCACCGGCAAACCCTACATCGGCGAACTCGGTTACGCCTTCCTATTTAGAAACTATAGAGCCGATCAGGGAAAATGGCAAACCAAAGATACTATTGGACTACTCGGAAATTTGCCCGGGCATGATCATTCCCAAAATTCGCTTCAAAATAGACTGGGCTATCCAGACGGCTGGAATAATTTGGCGTATTGTAAAAACAGAACTTCATCTGCAATTGACTATTCAGGCTTTTGGACGGTTCAAATAGGGCTTACCCCAACTGGTGGTGGTGGAGTTGGTGGTACAGTAGGAGTTGGAATTGCATTTGGATATTCTAGTGAATTTGGATTCACTGCTGGATTTTACGAAACAACGGGAGGAGGCTCGTCTGTCGGTGCTAGCGGTAGTGTTAGTGGAACTCTAACAGTTTCTGGAGCGGGTTCAATAGCCGCACTTGCAGGAACAGCAATGTCGGTTGGAGGATCTTTTGGTGAAGGTTTAATCATTGGCGGCGAAGCCAATATTCCAATCAATATTCCCAATATGGGAAACACAAGTTTCGATTTTTCTATAGGTTTTGGAGGAGGAACTCCAGCAGAGCAGCATACCTTTATCACACAAACATTTATTCAACAAGTTATAGGTAATAGCGGAACGCTTACATCAATAAAGGAATAAAAATGATTAATGGTAAAAAGTTTTATTTGGGGGTACGTTATGGAAATAACAAATGGGATGCCGTAAATGTGACTTGGCCTTTTGGCCTACTATATATTCAAAATGATTTACTGATAATAAAATGCAATTTTTTATTTTTTCGTAAAGAATTTATTCTCAATCGAAGTAATATAATTTCATTTTACGAACACAATGGTATTATTTCAAGAGGAATTATTATCCACCATAACTGTGTATCTGTACCTGTTTTTATTATGATTTTTTCACATCATAGAAAAGAGATAATACTTTTTTTGAAAACATGGCTCTTAGTTTGAAGTTTTGACCACATTGCTCTGTTGAAAATTTACTAATAAGACATAGAGATGCCCCCATTGTGCCTTGTTGGGACAGGCGTGAACTGTAAAATATCTCGATAAAAA
>DLIO01000125.1 GCA_002483765.1 Lentisphaeria bacterium UBA7640
GGGCGGCATAGCCGTTATGCCGAAAAAACACTTGACGCCGGAGTGGTTCCGAAGTACTCGTATCTGGCTAGTTTTACATCAAATGCAGAAGAACCCGAAATTTGCTGTTCTTCCAATATTATGATAGCTCCATTACGGGCTGGACGTACAAAGAAAGAAGTTATTAATAAGCGTAATTAAATAAAAAAATTTAATTTAAATGGCAATAATTGAGCTCATAAAATTTATTTTCGACTTTTTTTGCTGTTTTTTTGATTAAACCCTTGACATGCGACTAGGCAAAGGTATACATTAGTAGTCAAAGATAGTTAAACTAATTAACAAACGAGTTTAGAATGCCATTATCAATACTTGAAAATTTAAATATGCAACGACATGCTTCGATGCCAATTTACCAGCATATAGCGGAACAAATACTTAGCAAAATTAATTCTGGTAAATTAACTTCAGGGGATAAATTGCCGACCGAGCACAGTTTAGCAAAGCATCTTGGCATAAACCGATTAACTGTCAGCAAATCTTATCAAATACTTGAAGAGATGAATTTAGTTAAACGGCGCCGTGGCATGGGCACATTTATTTTAGAAACCCAGGGCAAGCAGAATTTGAAAAATGATGATAAAACTATTTACATTTTGAGCCCACATCCGATACATGTAACTTTACAATTAGAGGCCTCGCTAATTGAGCGACGAATTCATTATGGCGCATCTATGGAGAATAGTAGTAGTTTGATTCAAGCAGTTCCTGTCTCCAAAAAACTAGAGAATCCATTAAGTCACATCGATTGGGATTCGGTCAGAAATATTCCAGAAGGAGCGCAAGTTTTTGTTTCTAATATGTGGTTTAAAGATATTCTCCCGTTTTTGTTGGAGCGTAATGTTCAAGGAGTCTTCCTAAGTGAACAACAGAGTGAAATTGAGTACTATAAAGAATATCAACAACTTCGCGATGCTGGATGGTGTTTTATGAAATATGACCGCTTGTCAGCTATGGAACAAGCTGTTGAATATCTTTCAGGATTGGGACGAAGCAAGATAGCAGTAATTAAAAGATATCAAAACGAACCACAACACCCTTTTCGTGGTGGAATGATAGCCGGTTATGAAAAATGTGGCATGATATATAATGAGAATTTATATAAAGAGATAAATCCAAAAAGTTCATTCTTAGAATTAGAAAATGAAATTGTTGAACTTTGGCAACGGACTCAGTTTGACGCACTCGTTGTTGGTAATGCTGATATTATTCGGCCTGTTTACAAGGCATTGAATAAAAAATTAAAACTGCGAATACCTGATGATGTGGCGTTGATGTCGTTTTCTGATAATCCAACTTATATCGATTTTGAGACTCCGGTCACAGCTATAGATTTTCCTTATGTGGATATAGGACGAGAAATTACCAAGATTTTTAATCGAAAGCAACCTATTTTAGGTGAAATTATATTCCAAGCAACCATCATTGAACGCGAGGCAACCAGAAAAAATGCTGGAGCTTATATCAATCATAAATTTATGCCGGAAATTTCAGTAAATAAAAATCAAGTAGAGAATTAACACATAATTAACCAAACAATAGAAAGGTTTTAGCTATGGAGGCATTACTATGAAGTAGAGAAAATGTTCAAACATGCAGGTCTGAAAAAGTATTTTCAGAAAGATTGGCTTTTAAACACTAAGCTATTACAAATAAGTATTCCCCAACGTAAATTTTAAAATTTGAATTATTAACATGGATATCACCATCTAACTTAAAGGAAAAGAATCATGAATATCATCAAAAATATCACCGGTAAAAACAACGCCAATAAAGGACATAAGTCGTTCACAATCAACCACTTCACCCTTATTGAGCTCCTCGTTGTTATTGCGATAATCGCAATTCTTGCGGCAATGTTATTGCCTGCTTTAAATCAAGCGCGAGAAAAAGCACATACCATTTCATGTCTCAATAATGAGAAACAGCTTGGCATGATTATCAACAACTATTGCGATGACTATGATGAATATTATCCCGTCTGGTCTAACTTTGTCACAGAAGAAAAATGGCCACGCATGCTTCAACGCCTTTACGGTCTTAAAGTGCCTCAAGTTAGTTGCCCCAGCGTTAAAAGTGGGGTAGCAATAAAGGATAATTTAGATTCAGCCGTGATCCATTATGGTATAAATTACTTGCATATCGCTGGTTCTTTCAGATATGGTGATCCTAAAGACGCTAACGGTATTACTATAACTGCAAAAATTCCACAAATAAAAAAACCGACTGAAACTATACTTTTGGGAGATGCATATTCCCGTGGTGTTTGGCCTGGTTACTACTTAATTACAGATAATAATGGAAATATAAACTCTCTTTTTGCGCGTCACAATTCATCCGCTAACGGTGGAATAGTGAATATCCTGTGGATCGACGGGCATGCGAATGGGGTGAAAATTAATGGCACTCCCCATAGTCAGGTTAACTATATGGCCGATTTTGGTAAAGTATTAGATGCGACAAGCAAATTTGATCGCAACTAAATAATAAGGGAAGAATTTCGTGAATATAAATAAATTTTTCAGTATTTTTATACTGTCGGCATTATTTCTAGGCGTCGCTTTTAATTCTCATGCTACTGCAGAAATATTAAAAGATAGTTCGATTTTTTATCAATTCGATCATAAAGATGCTACTGAAAGTAAACTTCAAATTCAGGTGATGATTAAAAGCGAAAAGGTGGCAGGATTCCGTCCCCATGCGCTCTATGTAAAGGTCAATGGTAAGATTCTGAAGCCAGCCCAGCTAATTGAGCGTAAACCGCGTGAGAAAACAAAAGGGGATAAATTATATACATACATGCGAGCGGACGGGGGGATGGCTGTGCCTTTCACTCCTTCCGCAGAAACGTTTGACAAGCATCCGCTTTATGCCCTTGCTAGTGGCTTCTCTGTGCCGCTCTACAAATTTAACCTAGATGGGCTTCTGAAGCCAGGCAATAACCTTGTTGAGCTGATCAATAAGACGGAGGACCGGACGATCAAAGTCGATTTTGTCAAGTTTAACGACAATGAATTAACCTCATCTAAGGGGCTGCCACCGCAAGAAAGTGCAACGGACATAAGACTCCCCAAAGTTGATCACTGGACATCTGCTTCCAATGTTTTCACAATAGCAGACAATGCTGATATACAAGTGAGTTGGCGCGGTGCACCTTTGATAACAGCAGAGGAAATATCTCTTTATCCTGGCGAAAAACTTTCTTCTAGAGTAGAGAAAACAGTGAAAAGCGAGACAAAAAATTGGGAAGTTATAAATAGTTGGACTAGTGATAAGGATCTACCTTTTCGCAAAGAACTGGCTGTAACCAAGGATTGCAAAGAAGTAGAACTTAATATCTGTATCAACCAACCATCCTTTCATCATAAAGAGGAGATTAGTAGATTAACTTATAAAATAAAGCTACCGCTAAAGACTTTTATTGGAATGAATTACACGGCAATTTGTGGACGTGCACACTACTTACCAGAAATTGTCGAGGGTAAAATTACTAGTGAGACACCTAATAAACGATTAGCGTCAACTCGTTACATCGTATTTGAAAATGATGAACGTAAAATAGTATTTGATTTCAATCCGGAAGGGGTTCATTCTTTCAGTGATTACGGCCCAACAAATATCCAAGGGATTTGGACTGTTGAAAAGACTCCCGAATATTTGGAAATCAGCTTTGGCGTATCTAATACCGATTATGGCGGTATGATGAATAGCAAATTGCGTATTTTCGAGGGAAATTCAGATGACTACTTAAAGCGACACTCTCATCGTGATTATCGTTACTACAGTGAATTACCAGTGGAAACGCAGTTTTGCTTTGGAGCACCCAATCACGGCAAATCTTTCATTCAGGCAGGCAATACAATCTATCAGAGCTCAATAGTGCTGTC
>DLIO01000098.1 GCA_002483765.1 Lentisphaeria bacterium UBA7640
TTACACAAAATGCAGAAGAGCCGCTTTATTCAATGAAGGTAGCAAAATCGATGCTAGAATCGCTATTATGGCAATCACGATCAGGAGTTCCACAAGGGTAAATTTTTTGACTATCAATGACTTATGACTTTTTTTGGTTTCTTTTTTCATCTTTAAGGATCTCCATTTTTTTATTTTCAATAACAATTGCAACGGTTAGTTTAGGGTTAAAACTTTAATCTTTCTGAAAATGTTTTTTCAGACCTACAGGCGTGAACCATTTTTCAACTTATAATACCTCCATAGTTAATAGCCACGTTTTAGACTTTTTTGGCCATATCAAAAAAGTTATTGACTTTTGATATCGTTCTTTTCTCAATGTTGGGATATTCATGACCAAAAGCCACACAACGTTGCCGAAAGAGCTTCGGCAAAACCAGAATCATAATTTTGATTCCAGCCGAACAGTTTCTCTCTTGACGTTTGCTTTGCGGGTCTTCTTGTCATGGATTTTACTTCTATTTTATAATGTTTTAACTTTATAATATGTTATTATAAAGTGTTTTATGTTTATTTACAATGTCTTTTGCGGACTTTTGTTGCGGCGTTTTTTATGCCAGAGATCATGTCCTGAATGTTTTGTTCGGTCAGGCGTGGATGCATTGGCAGATTGGTTTCGCGTTTATAAAAGAATTCGCTGGCGACTGGGCATTGATTGGGATCGTAACCCATTCTTTGCAGTCCAGTGAAATGGAATGCCGGCTGATAATGCAGAATGGTCTGAACGCCCTCTTCTTCGTAGAGTACGCGCATGAATTCATCACGGCTACCGCCCAACTCTTTTTCATTAACGCAAATCGTATACAGATGGAAAGCGTGTTTGTAACCCTCTGGTTCGTAAACCGTTTCAATCCCTTTGACATCCTGAAGTCCGGCCGTGATGGCGTGACCGATTTGGCGACGCTTGTCTATTAACATCGCTAATTTATCAAGCTGGCAACAACCTACAGCGGCTTGTATTTCATTCATACGATAATTGCTGCCCCAATGGCCGTTCCATGGGATTACGTCAAAATGTGCTGGCAACCAGTATTCGAGTTCCGATGTTTTACGGCAGGTGATGCTGTTGCCGAATTTCCATTCAGTCTGGGTTTGATCCCATGGTTGAGTGTTATTCATGCAACGCAGGTTTTGAATCCCTTTTGCATATTCGTCGTTATTAGTGGTAATCATGCCGCCTTCGCCGCAGGTGGTGATGTTTTTCAGCGAATGAAATGAAAACGCGCTGATGTCGCCAATCGAACCAGCCATGCGTCCTTTGTAAGATGCGCCAGTAGCATGCGCGGCATCTTCCAAGACTTTCAAGCCGTGTTTTTCCGCTAATTCCATAATAGGATCCATATCGACCATCAAACCGGCGTAATGAACCACATAAATCGCTTTAGTTTTCGCAGTGATTTTGCGTGCGACGTCGGTAGGATCAAGGTTAAAAGTACGTGGATCGATATCGGCGAAAACCGGGATTCCTCCCTCTTTTAAGATCACCAAAATGGTTGCCACAAAGGTATTCGGGGTAACGATAACTTCATCACCAGGCTTAATGTCAAATATTTGAGTTGCAACATGCATTCCAGTGGTGCAGTTTGAACATGCCAGCGCATGTTTGACTTGATGGATTTTTGCGAATTTGTCCTGGAACTCCTGAGTTTTTGGGCCCATAGTTAGCGAATCCTGTTTCATCGCGGCTACTGCTGCGCTGAACTCCGCTTCATCATAAATACTACCCATAAAAGAATAAGGAACCTTCAGCTTCACGCCATCCTCTGTCGCATAGGAACTGGTGATGCCGCCTTCGGTTTTTCCGCCGGTGAAATGTTTTTTGTCGATAGTCATGATCTGTTCTCCTTTAGATTGAACGAATTTTTAGTTTTTGTTGATCTTCGTGAATAATACGTTTGCCAGTGCGCCGAGCTTCTTCGGCATCAGCAATAGCTTTTCGGAGCGCCGGAACGGCATTCTCTAGGAATTCCGCTTCGATTTTTTTACCTGTTTCTACGCTGGCGCGTTCGGGGTAACCCATTACGCCAATTTTAACGTCGGGACGCTGCGAAGTCTGGACGATTTCTTGTTTAAGTTCCGTAAAACTCTCGCGCAATTGATAACTGTCGGGATCGTCGCGCAACCGTTCTGCAACTTCAGGAACGTCCATGACGATGTTTTTACGCACCACTTCAGGACACCAATGAAGGAGCAATGAAGTTTCAGCTTCTGCCGCATGATAATCGTGTTCAGTGAACAATCGTGTCCAAGTTGGCGAAAAATCCCAGATTTGGGTCAATAAAATCAAAGTATCGCGCAATGCTGGATTCAGCCATTTAAGAATGCGCAACGATTCTTTTAGGTGCAATAAACTTTCGCTGCCGCCGTGGCCCGGTAAAATGATAAAGTTGCGAAAACCTTGGAGCGTCAGTGATTCAATAATTTCGCCGACCATATTTGAAAATGTATTGGGCTTGACGTTGATAGTTCCGGGTAGCATTCCACCAGAAAATGTATAATTAAGTACTGGTGCCCATATACAGCCGAGCGCTTCTGACAGCTTGTCCGCGCAAAATTCAGCATTGCGAATATCTACATCTAGTGGCAGGTGATGACCGTGTTGCTCGCATAATGCATATGGAATGATAATGGTCTGATTATCTTGCAGATAACACTTCAATTCTTTTAACGTTAAATCACGCATTCGATAACTGTTCATAATAAACCTCAAATTATTTGGTGTCAACACTATTATATCGTGAATTTTTTCTTTTGCAACTACTTTTCGTTTAAAAAAGAAAAGATTAGCAGTTTTATTCGCAATTTATAATACATAAGCGAATCACAAAGTGTAAATATATGAATTCTGAGCTCATTTTGCAAATTGTGAGACTCACACGAAGACACGAAGACACGAAGTGGGAAAAGTGGGAAAAGTGGGAAAATTGAGAATTGAGAATTGAGAATTGAGAATTGGGAACGGAGAATTGAGAACGGAGAAGGTTTTCAGAATTTTTTTTCTTCATTATTAATTTTTATCAGTGGTGAAAAAACTCCTTTACCCTTTCTTTACTATCGGTGGTTAGAATTCCCCTTTTTGGGCGTGGCAATATTGGCGAAAACGACAGGTTGGGCAATGTTGTTGGTTTTCATTATAAACAATGGGATCTAGTTCGAAGGCTAGTTTTTTAATTTTATCGAGGGTCAATGAGATTTCCAGTTCTTTGGCGGGAAAATCGCGAAACTCGCCAGTTTTGTAATTATATCCGATAAAATAAATTTGCGACGGCGCTAGCTGGAACTTCTGCATTGCGAGAACGCATTGCAAGGTTGCGGCAAAAGGTTCCGAAGCCAGATTCAACTGGTTCATGAAGATCAGTTGATTGCGTTCGCGCCACGCCATTACTGGATTCGTCCAAGTGGTGATGGCGTCGACTTCAATTTTAATGGGGTATTCAAGTAGGCAACGATCCAATTCTTGCACTTGCGCCAAAATTTCCGGTAGCGGGCTTGCGTTCAAGACATCAATGCGGCGCTTTAGTTCTTTGCCTGCATTCTTTAAAAATTCTTTCGCGGTAATTTCACCGTAATAAATTTCTTCAATATTAAGACAACCGGGATCGCGTTCCCAGTCGTGATGCAGAATTTGAGTACGACCAATACTAAATAATTGTTTGACGGTTTTAGCGAAGATTTTTTCTGAGAATGGCAGTTCCGAACGGAACGCTGTGGTGAAAATTGTATCTAACCATAACGAACCTGGAGTCAATTTCTTCAAACGATAAAGTAGGCGTTTTTGTTCATCAGCGAACTCTTCTCGACCGTCGCCAGCGTCATGGTAATAGAGAAAATAGGCACGGGGACAAAAACGAAACAGCCGGTCACGCGTCCAAGACCATGACAGGCTGTTATCAATCATTAGAGTTGAACATCCAATTTATCGTAAGCACGGCGGACTTTACCCAAAGCATCCTCAACATCGTTGCCACGCGCGAGCAATACTGCCATGCGGCGATGTCCTTTGACTTCGCGTTTGCCAAAAATCCGCAACGCAGTTCCAGGTTCCGCTAAAACTTGTTCCAGATTCCCGAAGGTTGCTTTATCTGATTCCCCTTCGACTACGACCGCTTTTGACGCTGAAGGGCCCCAAAATTTAATTTCTGGAATGGGTAAACCGAGAATGGCGCGAGCGTGAAGCGCAAATTCTGATAACTCTTGCGAGATCATCGTCACCATACCGGTATCATGAGGACGTGGCGAAACTTCACTAAAAATAACCTCATCGCCACAAACAAATAATTCAACGCCAAATATACCATAACCGCCGAGCGCGGTGGTGATTTTTTCGGCAATCTCTTCAGCTTTGGCTAAAGCGATTTTTGACATTGCTTGTGGTTGCCAAGATTCACGGTAATCGCCATCGATTTGAATATGACCGATCGGTTCTAGAAACGAAGTGCCGCCAGCATGGCGAACGGTCAATAATGTTATTTCGTAGTCAAATTGGACGAAACCTTCAACAATAACTTTACCGGCTCCAGCGCGACCGCCTTCTTGAGATTTTCGCCAAGAGTTGTCGATATCCTCCACGCTTTTAATAATACTTTGGCCGTGACCGGATGAACTCATAATCGGCTTAATTACACATGGAATACCAACCTCTTTTACCGCCGCTTGAAATTCTTCGCGATTGGATGCAAAACGGTATGGCGAAGTTTTGATGCTAAGATCTTCGGCCGCCAAACATCGAATACCTTCGCGATTCATCGTCAAAAAAGCGGCATTTGCAGTTGGAATAACCTTAAAACCCTCTTGTTCGAGCTCCAGTAGAGTTTCTGTCGCAATGGCTTCAACTTCGGGAACAATGTAATCAGGCCGTTCTTTCTCGACAATTTCCCTTAGTGCCGCGCCATCGAGCATCGAAATTGTGTATGAACGGTGCGCGACCTGTTGTCCAGGTGCATCGGCATAACGATCAACCGCGATAGTTTCCACGCCAAAGCGTTGTAACTCCATTATTACCTCTTTGCCAAGTTCGCCTGCTCCAAGCATCATAACTTTGGTTGCCGACGCTGATAAAGGTGTTCCAATCTTAACCATAATTTTTCCTTTGAAGTTTTTTCAGAAATAAGTTAAACAGTTCCATAATTATAATCGTAAAAAAAGTATCAAGACGTTATAACTATTATTTATAATTCACGCGCGCATTATGCGCGCGCGAATTAAGGACTCAATTTAGACGATTTCTAAAACCTCTTATATTTGATTTTGACAATTATTTTATATCTCAACATTTAGATAAAATCACTTCATTGATGACTACTGATTTACTGGCCGAAATTCGGTAAAAAATAGAGTTTTCCCATTTCCAGTTTGTACGGTGCGGCTCCAGGCAATGTTATGCTAGTTGGTTTGAGGACAGTTTCCGCTGACATCAATAAATTCATCAAAGAGAAGCCGCGTTCCACTTTCACGACGTGATATTTTGCTACACCTGCTAATTCTGCAACTTTGTTTACTGCATCCTCTTCGTAACCAATAGCATCAACTAAATCTAACTCTTTCGCCTGCGTTCCGAGAAAAATACGGCCATCGCCGATTTCGGTGCCTTTAATTTTTTCAATCGATAATTTTGGCCGTCCGTCGGCAACAATCTGCACAAATTGGTCATAAACCGCATTGACATGTTGTTGAACCAGCGTTTTTTCTTCAAGCCCAGTCGGGCGGCTTCCGCTAAGCATATCTTTCATCGCTCCCGAAGTATAATTTTCAGTCGCGACACCGATTTTTTCCATCAGTTGGTAATATTTCAATGCGCTCATAATAACACCAATACTGCCAGTCGTGGTCATTGGATTAGCGATAATATAATCGCATCCGGCAGCGACATAATATCCGCCACTCGCTGCAAGTGAACCCATTTGCGCGACTACAGGAATACGTTTTTTGCGTAAATCTAGAATCGCGCGATAAATTTTATCAGAAGCAACAACTTCACCTCCAGGAGAATCGATACTGATGATAATCCCTTTAATCATCGAATTTTTACCTGCGAGTTCTAATATTTCACAAATCTCTTCAGCTGAAACATATTGAGAGCCGCCTAGTGATGGTTCGACGCGGCCAATGATAATGCCGTTGACCGGTACGACTAAGATACCATTACCAGATTGTTCTGAGCCGGAAATAACCTTGTAGCGATATTTGTCGCCAAGCGATTGAGGTTTATTAGAAGCGATTTGTCCGACCACGTTACTGACGCCTGAACTAAGCGATTTAATGATAATGATCGAACCAATAAATAGTAAAACGCAACCTAATGCAAAACCCAAAATCATCATCAAGCATGAATTCATAAAGCCACTTGAACGCACTTGTGGGCGACTGTAATTCTGGTCAATGTTTTGTCCATTCATAATTAATTCCTTCCAGATTGCTGGATTGATATTTGGTTCTTTATTTTTTGATAATCTTCGATAGTGAAATGTCCACACAATGGGATCAAACAGTTCGCCGAAGCTGCCGCTAATCCGGAAGCAAACGCTGTTTCGAACGACGTTCCAGCTAAATACTCTGCGAAGAATACTGCTGCGGCAGTGTCGCCACTACCTAGAGGGCTGACAATATGTTCCAAAACTGGCAAAGTATATTCCCAGACTTGGCCATCTTTGGCGGCGTAAGCTGTTTTCGGGCCATCGGTAACTGCGATACCCGCCAATGGAAAATTGGTGGCGCAGTATTTAATCGCGCGATGTGGATCGCTAATTCCGGAAATCTCTGAGATTTCGTCTAGGTTGATTTTTAAAATCATCGTTCCGCCGACCTCAAGGACGGGTTTGATATTCTGCCACGAATCAACTAACACTGGCAAATTATGTTCAGCGGCAAGCTCAGCGGCGCGCCGATAGAGTTCGGTACCGGTTCCAGTCGGAACTGTTCCTGCGATAACCACACCACAACTCTTATCAATATTCCGCTCCAGCTGTTCAAGCATCTTCTCGACATTTTCAGAGCTCGCAGGATAAGACGGATCGATAATCTCAGTCATAGCTTGGGTTTTGCGGCAAAGGCAGGTAGTACAGGTTCGGGTCTCATGTTCGGTAACAATCGAATGATGTTTGATTTTTTCATTATCCAGTAAGCAACAGAGACGTTTTCCAATATCGCCTCCGATAAACTGAAACAGTAAAGCCGGAAATTTCCCCCAACAACCTAATGCGCGACAAAAATTTATCCCTTTACCGGAGGGGAAATATTGTGCTTCAACCGCACGATTGACCTCTCCGTAAGAAAATTTCGAGAAGAACAGAGTTTTTTGCCACGCTGGATTTGGCCCCAGCACAATAATTTTTTTCATATTAGCTCCTGAAGCATAGCAACGACATCATCATCGGACATTGGCCGCGGATTGCTTTTCATGCTGTTGCTACGACAGTTTTCCAGAATAAAACCAAAATGTTTGGTTCCAAGTCCGAAAGAACTGAAGTTTGGCGGTATATCAAGCGAACGGCATAACGTTTCAATCGCAACGATAAAACCGTCCGCGCCGTTATCTAAGGCACAAAGATTCGCCAACTCGGCAAAATATTTTTCAGAGATCGGCTGATTCCAACGCAACACGTGAGGCAATAAAATTGCGCAACATAAACCGTGTGGCACCTGTAATAGCGACCCGAGTGGATGTCCGAGGCCGTGAACCGCGCCTAAACCAGCAGCGGAAAACGATAACGCGGCTCGCATACTGCCTTCAGCCATGGCGGTGCGCGCCGCCACATTTTGACGGTCTGCACAAAAAACTGGCAAGTTACGGTATAGCAACAATATAGCTTGTGCAGCTTGTTCACGGGTAGTGGCGTTGGCATTTAGTGAAATATAAGATTCAATCGCTTGGGTTAAAGCATCTAAACCGCTATTTGCCGCTAGGACAGCGCTGCAACTTGACAACAATTCCGGATCGATAATTGCAACATTGGGGAACATTGTTTGATGTCGCAATGATTTTTTTATTTCAGTCGCAGGATCGGTTAAAACGGCATTTGGAGTCAACTCGGCGCCAGTTCCGGCAGTCGTCGGTAACGCGACAAAAAATAGTCCTTTGCCAGAAATAACGCGCTCACCGTCGAAATATTCCTGCAGTTTTCCTGACGTCGGGATTAGTGCCGCTGCCGCTTTCGCTGCGTCAATCACACTGCCACCGCCAACCGCGATCACAGCTTGAGAATCAGCACGACGCCCAGCGGCAATAATGCTATCGACTTCTGGCAGTGGCGGTTCAGCGGCAACACCGCAGTGAATTGTAATTTCGCGCCCTACTAGAATAGATTTCAAACGTTCCAGTAGTCCTGATTTTTGGACATGAGTGCCAGTTACGAGCAAAATGCGTTTTAATTCTGGCGACATTTCATCGTTCAGATGATTTACCGAACCATCGCCAAAAACTATTTTTACCGGGTTGTTCATTGATTTTCCTGATTAATTAAAAATGCTTGGATCGGCCGCCGCTATGACTTTTAATAAGTTTTTCGCCGCCTGAATCTCTGCGGTTTTGCGACTGACTGCGCTCCCTTGCGCCTCACAATTATTAACTGAAACCGAAACTAGGAAATTAGGATTGTGTTCCGGTCCTTCCACTGAGACCACTGAATAAACTGGTGTTTGATTCCAAAGCCGTTGCGAATATTCCTGGAGCATCCCTTTCGGGTTTTCACCTGATAAACATTGGCTTGGATCGGGAAAAATTCCTTTATATATAGCCATAAGCCATTTACGGACGCTTTCATAGCCGTCTTCTTCATAAACTGCGCCGATCACCGCTTCAATTAAATCACAAAGCGTGGAGTCGCGGTCTGCTCCGCCAGAGTCAATTTCGCCGTTACCAAGCAAAATAAAGTCACCAAGTCCAAGACGGCGCGCGATATCCGCTAAAGTGCTTTGACAAGCCAAAGATGCGCGTATTTTAGTCATTCCGCCTTCTCTCATTGAGGGATATTCACTGAATAACCAATCAGATAACACTAATCCAGTCACGGCATCGCCGAGAAACTCCAAGCGTTGATTGTCGTATTGCAGATTATGTTCTGCGGCATACGAACGGTGAGTCAGAGCTTCCCGCAATAGATTTCGGTCTTTGAATTGGTAGTTTATCCGATATTTTAATTTTTCAATGTCTTCTGCCATATCCGTAATGTGGTTGTTAAACTGGCGCCGTAATGAAGCCAGGGTTGAGATGTTTTATCATGAGTAAAAATTAATTTAATACGCAAACATTTTATTTCAATTTGAGTAGCTCGCCATTTACCTTCATAAGTCCGCCATAAACTGTAGAGCGGCTTCAGCGCTGGTAAATAGTTGCGCGTTCCAACCACGCTTAATTGCAGCTTCAATGTTTTCCGCTCGATCATCAAAATAAGCGTGCGGAATGCCAAACCTTTCTTCAAAAGATTGGTAAATCTTCTGATTTGGTTTCATTGCGCCTTCTTCAAAACTATATATCGCTCCAGTTATCAAGGGTGCAAAAGATAGTTTGCGCGCCACTTCCATCGAATGCAATTCGGAAGTGTTAGAGAAATAGACCAACCGAAATCCCGCATTAATCATAGTTTGAGCAAAATCAGCCATACCGTCAATATCTGTGCCGATAGCATCATTAAATATCTCCATGACCAGATCGTTGTCCAAATCAGCAGTTCCAGGCAAAAATTCCCGACTCCGTTCCAGCCACTCTAATTCGCTAATCAAACCGCATTCCAAAAGATTGGTAACATTGATAAATTCCTTCGGCAAATCAGCCTGCGAGGCAATTCCAAGTCGGCCTAAGCAGCGGTCATGATGCAGTTTTATACAAACTCCGCCAATATCTAATGCAATTACTTTGTTCTTTGTCACTTTAATCAACCTCCAATTTATTGGGATAAAAGGTCAGGCATTCAGCATGATCTTCGCGCACTACTACAACATCCTCAAGCCGTATGCCACCCCATTCTGGGTAATATAAGCCGGGCTCCACAGTAACAACTTCTCCGCCGCGCAGTGGAGTTGTATCACGTGGACTCAAATAGGGCGCTTCGTGCACTTCTAATCCTAAACCGTGACCCAATCCATGAAAAAAACCGAAGTTTTTGCCATCTTCACGCCTTCCCGTGGGGAATCCTGCATCATTAAGCATCTGCACGGCATCGTTATGGACTTCTGCTGGAATGACCCCAGTTTTGACTTTCATTTTGCAAGTTTCACGAGTTTTAAAGAGTGTGTCATAAGCTTGGTTGACGATTTCAGGCGCTTTTCCCTTGACAAAAGTTCTCGTCATGTCGCCGTGATATCCAGTTGCAGTTATTTTTGGAAAAATATCGATTACAATCGGAGAATCTTTGTAAAGCGGACCACTGCCTTCGTTGTGTGGTTCAGCTCCTTGCAAAGCGCCCGCGACGATGGTGGATGCGGCAAAACCGCCATTTCTGATTAGCTCAATATTAATTTCCGCTCGTAAAACTTCCGAAGTCAATGCGGCGTCACTCCAATGTAAACCCCCATCACGGTCTAGTTTTGACGCTCGAAGAATCTCCTCCGCTCGTTGCATTCCTAAGGCAGTAATACGTTGCGCTTCGCGCAAATATTCGATTTCTTTTTCATTTTTAAATTTACGTTCAGGAAAAAAACCTTTGGCTCTAGCAACAACGTCGATTTTGTGTTTACGCAGAAAATCCGCCAATGCCAAAGGGAAATCTGCAGGAACACGGAATTGTTCGACTTTCAGGCTTTTCGCCAATACCCGCAAAACGTCACCCATGCCACGCCGGCCATTTTTGATGAAATCCTCGTAGCGAAAGATTTTTATTCCCTGATGAGACTCAGTTTTGCCTCGATCAAACTCCAGCGCCGACAAAATCATCGCTTTTCGGGAACCGTATGAAAAATAGATAAAGGGATCTGGAGCACGAAACCCTGTCGCGTAAAACATGTCCGCAGAATGTTCGCTGTTTGCCACAATTAATGAAGCTTTTTTCATGTTTAACCTTATATAAATTAGAAATTCAGCATAGTGAGCGTTATTTTAAGAGCTCTATCTTTCAAAATAGCGCAGAATCCACAATAAAACAAGGTTTGGAAAATGACAACAAATACAATCATTGCTTATATCCTGATTTTTTTAGTATCGTATAGTATCGGCTCAATTCCCTGGGGTTATCTAATTGGGAAAATTTATGGAATTGATATTCGTACTGTGGGCAGCGGTAATATTGGCGCAACCAACGTCACCAGAAGTCTTGGGAAGCTGCCAGGACGCATCTGTTTTGTGCTCGATATGCTGAAAGGTTTTCTTCCTGTCTTGATTGTTTCTATAATGTTACGCAAGAAGATTTTTGAAGATCCACAACAATTTGCCCAAATCATCGCGGCGGGTGGCGCAGTGCTTGGGCACATGTTCAGTATATTCATGAAATTCCGCGGTGGCAAGGGTATTTCCACAATCTTTGGCGTGTTACTGGGATTTTCACCGTGGTCATTTTTAGTTGCAGGCGGAGTGTGGGTGCTAGTCTTTTTAGTCAGCCGTTACGTATCGATGGCTAGTATCGCGGCTTGTGCAGTATTGCCAGTAGCGGCAACAATTTTCACTATTACCAAGATCTATTATCATTCAATATGGGTACTGATATTCCTGTATCTACTCAGCATTATCGCCATTGTCAGACATTCGAGCAATATCCGACGCTTGATCAATGGTGCTGAAAATCGTTTTGACAAGAAAGGGACGAAAGAATTATGAAAATTGCAATTTTAAGTGATGGTGGTTGGGGAACGGCGTTGGCGATGGTGTTAGTCGACAATGGCAATGATGTTACGCTGTGGGGACCATTTCCTGATTACATTGAAGAGATGAAACGCACTCGCACTAATTCCCGATTTTTGAAAAATGTCCGTTTACCGGCTAATTTGAAACTAGAATCCGATATCGCCAAAGCGGCTCAAGCGGATTATTTGGTGCTCGCTTCGCCGGTTCAATTTATGCGTGGCGTGCTGACTCAATTGAAACCACATTTTGATCCAACCCGACATCGCTTGATTGACGTGGCAAAAGGGATTGAATGCGAAACCCTGCTCCGCGTCAGTGGTATCTGCGCAGAGATTCTGGGTAAATGTCGTTATTGCGTCATGTCGGGGCCAAGTCACGCTGAGGAAGTATCGCGCGCCACGCCGACTGCGGTAGTTGCGGCATCTGCCGATATAACGCTCGCGGAAGAAGTACAAAAATTATTTATGAATAATTATTTCCGAGTTTATACTTCAAATGACTATACTGGCGTTGAACTTGGCGGAGCTTTGAAAAACGTCATGGCGATCGCCGCTGGAATCGTTGACGGCATGAAGCTTGGTGATAACCCCAAAGCAGCGATGATGACGCGTGGTGTTGCCGAAATTAGCCGTTTGGGCGTAGCTCTTGGTGGCGAAGCACAAACATTTTTTGGCCTAAGCGGTATTGGTGACTTAATCGTGACCTGCTGCAGCGGACACAGTCGCAATCGTTATGTTGGCGAACAACTCGGGCGCGGCATCAAGACCGATGAAATTACCCGTTCCATGGGCATGGTAGTGGCTGAAGGAATAAAAACCTCCCTGAGCGCTTGGCAATTGGCGCAGAAAATAGGGATTGAAGCCCCGATTGTGGAACAGGTTTACGCAATTATCTACGAAAACAAAGACCCCGCCGCTGCCGTCGCCGAACTAATGGGACGCGAAGCAAAATCAGAATTCGAATAAAAACCATACCGCAGACCACCAGAAATAAGGGTCTATTTCCGG
>DLIO01000031.1 GCA_002483765.1 Lentisphaeria bacterium UBA7640
TCTCTTTACTCCGACGAGTTTAACAAAGACCCATTCTCGTAAAGAGAAAGTTGCAAATAACTGAGAGTATTAACATACAAATGCGCGCGAGAATTAAAGATCGTATTTACGTAGTGTAAATGCTTTGAGGATACGGAGATTTTAAGACTATTTTTAACCAACGATTCTATTATCGCCTTGGGACAGAAAAACACCTTCGAAATTCATTTTTAGTTGTCCTGGGTTATCTGAGTGCAACAATGCGTCCTCTTCACTAATAATCCCATTTTGGACCTGATCGTAAAGACATTGATTGAAGGTTTGCATACCATCATTGCGTCCGGCGCTGATTGCTCCTGTCAGTTTTTCCAGTTTATCTTCAACGATCAATTTAGAAACCAACGGCGTATTAATCATGATCTCACAAGCAGGGACTCGTCCACTTTCTAGCGCACGTGGAAGCAGTCGTTGAGAAATTACTGCCAGCAAGTTGGTAGCCAAAGAATCTCGGATTTGATCCTGTTCAGAATGAGAGAAGAAATCAAGAATGCGGGTTATTGATTGCGCTGCATTAGAAGCATGCAACGTGGTTATCACAAGGTGGCCAGTATCGGCGGCCTGAAGTGCAGTTTCAAAACTATTGCGATCGCGCATTTCTCCAACCATAATAATGTCCGGATCTTGTCGCAAGGCGTGTTTCAGCGCGCTCGGAAAAGATTCAGTGTCAATACCAACTTCACGTTGCTCAAAAAACGATCTTTTATCCTCAAACTCATATTCAATTGGATCTTCAATGGTTATAATGTGCTTGGCATAGTTTGCGTTGATGTGTTCTAACATCGCTGCTAGCGTAGTAGATTTTCCCGAACCAGTAGTTCCGGTTACAAAGATAATCCCACGTTGTCGTTCCGAGATCGTTCGCAGTGTCGATGGTAAGTCCAACTCTTCAAATGTCATCACTTTATTTTTGACATGCCGCAATGCCACTGAAATAGAGTTTCGTTGACGATGAAAATTGACACGGAATCGCCCGACTTCATCTTCTAAATGCGAAACATCCAAATCGCCCGTTTTGTTAAGTCGTTCGATCTGTACTTCTGACGCTGTTTCAGTTAAAAAGCGCATCACCATTTCATAGTCAGGGACAAAATCTGTCGCTGTCATCTCGCCGTCAATGCGTAATGAAACCGGAGTGTTCTCTTTTATATGAATATCCGATGCATCGTTGGTTATAGCGTAATCGAGCAAATTATGTAGGATTGAATTAGCCATGATTGTTCTCTCGTATAATTATTCGTCTGGGGTTAAGAATTTACTGGTTTTAATGACTGAGCGATCTGCGGTAAACTTTTGCTTAGGTTGAACCTGATATCCAGGGTATTTCCGTTGCAATAGTCCATTGTCACACATAAAACCTATATAATGAGTTTGCAAACTGCCCTTGGTTCTTAATAATAAAACTGACAATTCTGTCGCTGAGAGTTCGCGTTCCGAACATAGCTCAATGATCGTTTTCATTATCTCTTTTTTAGAAGTGCGTTTTTTCTTGCGAATATTTGCCACTATCGGTAGTAAACTTTCTAGATAGAGGTGCGTATCGGGTAGTTCTTGTTTAGTCATTTTTACTGAATTTTATTGTTTACTATATGGCCGCATCAGTGCGATCATTTCTCTAACGGCACTTTCCATACCTGTAATAACAGCATGAGCGACGATACTGTGTCCGATGTTCAACTCCTGCAGGTGAGGTATTTCTAAAATGCCAGCAATATTCCAATAATCGATGCCATGTCCGGCATTGATCTTCAACTCTATGGAATGTCCATAATTTGCTGCTGCAATCAGGCGATCGAGCTCGACGCGCTGTGCTTTCCCTTCCGTATTTGCAAATGTTCCAGTGTGAAGTTCAATATAATCTGCGCCTATAGCCCGTGCCGCTTTGATCTGTTCCATATCTGGATCAATAAAAATACTGACCACTATTCCAAGACTTTGAAGGTTTTTTACAGCATCCCCAAGATAATCAACATGAGAAACGACGTCCAGTCC
Organism: Lentisphaeria bacterium UBA7640; assembly: GCA_002483765.1. Classification (GTDB taxonomy): domain Bacteria; phylum Verrucomicrobiota; class Lentisphaeria; order Victivallales; family Victivallaceae; genus UBA7640. The sequence continues at coordinate 2,029 of DLIO01000031.1, forward strand.
GCCTTCAGTGGTCAATTCTTGACGCTTTTCCGGCACCAAACAACAACTGTGCGGTCTTAGTTGTTCAGCAATTTTTAACATCTCTTCGGTTGCCGCCATCTCCATATTCAGGAATTTAACATGGTTTTTCAGGTCTTCTAGATCGCGATCATTGACATGGCGCCGATCTTCACGAAGATGCGCGGTAATGCCCCATGCGCCAGATTTTTCACAAATTAACGCCGCATTTAACGGGCTTGGGAGTTTTGCCAACCGTGCTTGTCGCAGGGTGGCTACGTGATCAACATTTACGCCAAGTTTCAGCATTTTCATATTCCTTTTCTTGTTCTGTGGTTAAATTTATAAATAAGTCGTTGAGTATCAATAATTCATACTCCACCGTTTCTCTCTGTTCAAAAAACGGTGCCGCCATTAACGGCACATCAAGTTCAAAATCATGCACTAGTTGCAACCATGGTTTTAATAGCCGTGGCACCAACCGGTTTCCTGTTTCGGGCTCATAAATAAAACGGATTAAATCCGTATCAAAACGGATCCAATGCAATAGTTTTTTCAAATCCAGTTCACGCCCCGCTAGCTCGTGAGGATAGACATTTAATACAAAACCAATTTGTGGTGACATCATTTTTTTTAAGCAATCCAAATATTTTTCAGAAGATCCTTCGGCCTCAGGATTAAAAGGAAACCGTATCGGCAATAATAATCTAAGTTCTGTTCGCAACAAGTCTGCAGATAATCTTTTTAACAATGAATCTGTAGCGTTGCCACGCACCGTATCGGCAAAACAACTTTCAATCTCGAAGTCAACAACAATTCCAGATGCCCCGACATTGCTTGCTCGATCCAACAATAAAGCCAATTCCGTCAGAAAGTTTTCCTGTATTCGTTGATCTTGTAAGGCAATTTCTCGCGTTAGCCCGATTGGTAATACATCGTTGAAGAAGACTTCTTGCGGTAAACTTTGAAGTTTCTCGTACTCGCGATTCAAAAATATCCCAGGTAGCTCAATTGCGTTAAAAACATCATGAACCTCCGGAATGTTTTGCTCTTCAGTTACATGAAGCAAACTAAGCCCAAATATGATTTTTTTACCAGCCAGCATTGCGCAGAGTTTCCATCGTGAGATCATTCTTTGTGCCATAATCCATGCCAGAGAGTTGGTGTTGCACATATTTTGCGAGCAAATCCCCCTCCAGGTTAATCAAATCGCCATTGCGACGCTCCGGCAGAGCAGTTTCACCAAGCGTCACTGGAATTAAATGAATAGTAAAAACACCATTTTCCACCAGAACCGGCGTCAGTGAAATGCCATCAACGGCGATACAGCCTTTGCTGATTAAAAATGGCTGAAGTTCTTCAGGAAAACTGATCGTGGCGATGATATCGGATGATTTTTTGATGATATTCATCATTTTACCAGTGCAGTCGATATGCCCAGTCACAATATGCCCGTCCAGCCTTGCGCTAATCTGCATTGCACGCTCCATATTGACTTTAGCACCAAGAGGTAACGAGCCCAAATTAGTCCGATTGAGGGTTTCATCAAGAACATGAAACTCTAACATTCCTCCGGGCAAAGTACGTTCGAGTGTCAGACAACAGCCGTTTATCGCGATACTATCGCCTGGCTTGACTCCACCGCTGAATTCTTTGCGTGGAACTAAAATCAATTTGCCGTTGCCGCGAGTTTTGATTGCGGCGGTATTTTCAATAAGCCCAGTAAACATCAATTAATATTCCTATAAATTTACCCAATGTACTACATTTAGGTAATACTTTCAAATCAAGCAAAGACGGTCCAAGATTATTCCCAAAATATCTTAGTAACGAACCCTTTGAGGTTGACTACTCCCATCAATTTTCTTCCTCTCAATACCATGATTTGCCGACATTTGTGTAATAAAAATATTTTTGCCAGCTGAATTGCTGGTAGATTTTCATTAACACTAATGATGTCTTCACGCATAAAGTCAGCAATTTTGGTTTCTTCATCATCCCGCAGCATTTCCGCAAAAGGTTGAAAACGATAAATTGAGCTCAGATCTTCCATCCACAAAATATGGTCTGGTAAGCTGAAACGAAGAATATCTTCCAGTGATACTATTCCACGCACATCGCCTTCAGGGTCAATTACCGGGATATCGTCATAAGATCCAGTGGCTAAAACTTCAATCGCTTTTTGAAGCGTATCAGACTCCTGAAGCGTCAATGGAAATTTGTTCATAACATTGCGCGCGGTCAAAAATTCTGGTAAAACAACATTGGCGGAATGGAGGAACTTCAACGCTTCTTCTGGATCTTTAAGAGCCGCGGCAGTTTTGATGATTTCTGGAGAACTAAAATCTGTAGCTAACGCGGTTAAAACTTGAAGGTGGAGTCCAGGATCATCTTTGGGAGTTAGAATTAAAACAATAACGTGCACTGGTGGCATCCCGGGACACTTAAAGTCAATACCTTGTTCAGAGATGCCAAGTGCGACTAACAGACGTTCCAACTGTGGCAACCTAGCATGAGGAACGGCCAAACCGGGCGCAATAACCGTTGGACTTATCAACTCTCGAGCATTAACTTCGGTCGTTACAAAACTCGGATCTAACCCTGCATTGTTGTGACAGATGCGCTCTACCAATTCAGCCACGGCACTCTCGGCGTCATCAGCCTTTAATCCACAAATAATATTCCCTTCGGCCACAAAGTGATGCAAATGAAAATTCGTGATATCTGTCATAGTTTGGCACTCCGTATGTTTATTCCACTAATATAATAAGCGTACTAACGCGATATTCTATCTTTCGAGTAGTCTGTCTCCAGCAATCTTATTGACTGCATACCCTACATTCGAAGATTGAAAAAAACAAAGTTTTAATTGCGAATGTCGTTGTAAATTTAACATTATAGGTTATTTTAACGGTTCAGATTTTTTAATTTAATTTGGCAAGACCTTAATCCGTGAATTGGATTTTTGCTCGGCAATCGTTGCAAACCCATAAGGCTTCCATTTGAAACGCGGTTTTTTTGCTGTGTTTTTGATGTTTGCTCGTTCACTATTTTGGCACTACCACTAAACCAAAGGAAAAGGACAGGGCAATGCCTAAAAACATTTGCATCTATTCGGGTTCAGCTAATCCGAAATTATCTAGTGAAATCGCTGATTATCTCGGTGTACCACTGGGGAAAGTTAATTTATCGCGGTTTCCAGACGGCGAAATATTTTGTCAATACGCAGAAAATGTGCGTCGAGCTGATGTTTTCATTATCCAACCCACTTGCTCGCCAACCAATGAGCATTTGATGGAACTGCTGATTATGCTTGATGCCGCAAAACGAGCATCGGCGGCACGAATCACTGCTGTACTCCCTTACTATGGTTATGCCAGGCAGGACCGCAAAGATCGTCCACGTGTACCGATAACCGCCAAACTAGTGGCAAATTTAATCACTGTAGCCGGTGCTAACCGAATCATCGCCATGGATTTGCACTCACAACAGATTCAAGGATTTTTTGATATTCCAGTTGATCATCTATATGCGCGACCAGTGTTTACACCTTATCTTAAAGAACGCCTCGGGCCCAATGTCGTCGTAGTATCTCCGGATTCTGGAAGCGTGAAAATGGCGCAGTCTTATTGTGACGTGCTTGACGGCGGATTGGCGGTTATAGCGAAACGAAGAATCAGCGCAACTTCCGTGACCACTTCGCACCTAGTCGGCGATGTCAAGGGGCGCACCTGCGTAATCACTGACGACATGACTTCGACGGCAGGCACGCTCTGTGCCGCAGCTGATAAATTAAAAGAGGAAGGTGCTTCAAAAGTCTTTGCCGCAATCACTCATTGTGTGCTAAACGAGCAAGGATACAAGAAACTATCCTCAAATACCTCCATCGAAGAGATGGTTGTAACCGATGGCATTCAGGTCAATGAGACGCTCAATGGCAAAATCAAAGTGCTGAGCGTGGCGCCACTCTTAGGAGAAGCCATTAGGCGTATCCATGACGGCGTCTCAGTATCTACATTGTTCAGAATAAAAAAGTAGCAATAAAAAAGTTCATAAGATCAATTCAACCAAAAAGGAAAATCATGAGCAAAAACACGTATGAAATAGCGGTAGTCCCCCGCACAGAGAAAGGGAGCTCAGCTGTCCGACGCGCCCGTAAAAAGGGGCTCGTGCCAGCAGTCATCTATTCCAAAGGAGCTCCGGGACTAACAGTCTACGTCGAGTCTTCTGCATGGCAAGCAGCAACGCGTCATGATGCCAACTTGCTCCAACTCAAAGGGGAAGGCATTGACAAATTAGCGGCAGTGAAAGAAGTACAGTTCAACACACTGAAAAACGCTTTCATCCATATCGACTTCAATGAAGTTATTCGTGGCGAAAAGATGGTTGGTACCATTCTAGTTTATCCGAAACCGGGTCAAACTCATGCAGGCGCAGCCGAAGACGGCATTCTTCAACAGGAATTGCATGAACTCGATGTACGCTGTCTGCCTAAAGACTTGCCAGAACATATCGAAGTTAGTATTGCAGCACTGGAAATTGGCGACAGAATTACGGTCGCTGAGTTGGAACTCCCTGAAGGCGTCAAGGCGCTTATTGATGGAGAAACCACAGTGTTCAGCGTCCAACCGCCGAGACTTGAAGAAGTAGATGAGGAAGAGACTGACGACGACGTTGAAGTGGAAGTTATTTCCGCTGCGACTGAAAAGGAAGAAGAGGAAGACAAGTAAAACCGATTTCAAGGTAGCAAGGGAAGGTTAAATGGTTATTGAGCTCAGTCGTATTAAATTCGTGGTTGGCTTGGGAAATCCAGGAAAAGAGTACGAAAAGACCCGACACAACGCGGGCTTTGAACTGATTAAACTTCTTTTGGAGAAACTGCCGGGTTCTTTTGAAAAATTTCATAAATACAACGCCATTAATTTTCGTGGACGTTTTCGCGGTTGCAACCTGATTTTGCAAATGCCGCAAACTTATATGAATTTGAGTGGACAGGCCGTGGCGGCTTTGGCAGCTACGGAAAAAATATCACCAAGTGAGATCCTGGTGGCTTATGATGATGTTGATATTCCGCTAGGACGCTTACGCTTAAGACGAGGTGGTAGCAGCGGCGGACATAACGGCATCAGCTCATTGATAGAAAACCTTGGTTCCGATTCATTCGGAAGATTACGGTTAGGCATTGGTGAAGCAAATCAGAGCAAACAGACTGAACATGTACTCGGATATTTTAATGCTGAGGAACAGGCTGTTTTTGATCAGGTATTGACTGTTGGAACAGATGCAGTGATCTGTGCGTTGGCAAGAAACTTGGATGTTGCAATGAATAGTTTTAATAGCTGGACATTGCCACAAGAAGAAGAACTAGAACCGTAAGAACAAAATCAAACCATGGAGGAACAGGTTTTGAAAAAATATGAAGCAATTTTCATTTTAGACATTCGTAAAGTAGATGATGAGGGCGAAGCATTCAGCAAAGAATTTGCTGCGATGATTGAAGCGTTTGGTGGAAAGATGGAAGAATCCATTCCAATGGGACGTATCCAATTTGCATATCAAATTGATAAACGCAAAGCTGGGATCTATTGGAATTTCATTTTTGAGGTCGGTAATGATAAACACGAAATGATCCTTGAGAAATTCCGTCTTGATGAACGGGTTTTGCGCAATATGATCATTGTTTACGACCGCCCATCAAAAGACGCCAGAACAAAATTAACAGAAGAGTAAAAATTATCGTAATGGCAATAACGAGGAGGAGATAATGGCTGATTTTAATAAAGTTATCTTGTTGGGCAATCTGACCCGCGATCCAGAATTACGCAGTACTAATAGCGGCATTCCCGTCTGTGAATTAGGATTGGCGGTTAACCGTCGCAGTAATGATCCCAACAGAGAAGAAGTATGTTTTGTCGACATTGTAGTCTGGGATAAACAGGCTACAAACTGTGGACGCTATTTGCAAAAAGGAGCTTCGGTACTGATTGAAGGCCGTTTACAGCTTGACCAGTGGCAAGATCGCGAAACAGGACAAAAACGCAGCCGACTTCGCGTAGTAGCCGAACGGGTCCAATTTCTAGGCGGTGGACGCGCCGGACAAGGTCAGAACGAAGGCGATGATGGCGCATATCAACAGTATGATAATGCTCCACAACGCGAAAGTTATCCAACTTCACCGGCTCCTCAACGCAGTCAACAACCACCTCCTGCACCAAGGCAGAACTACCAAGCTCCGCCAGCGCAATCGGCCCCGCCGATGCCTAATGATGCTTTTGAAGTAGGTGGCGATGAAGCCGAAGACGATATCCCGTTTTAATGTTTAAATTTTCATGATAAAACTAACACACATATAAGGTAAAGAAAGTTATGGAAAAAAATGAAAGAAGAGGTATGAGACGTAATAAACGCCCGAGCAAGCCGAAAATTTGCCGTTTCTGCGAATCGAAAGTCGAATATATCGATTTCAAAGATGCAGAAACTCTGAAAAGATTTCAGACTGAAAAAGGCAAAATTATGCCACGTCGCGTGACTGGCACCTGTTTGCAACATCAAAAAATGTTGGCCATCGCTGTCAAGCGTGCGCGCATTATCAGTCTGGTTTTTTAATCTGAATTTTAGGAGAATACAACATGGCTAATGTTAAACTGATTTTACTTCAGGACGTCGAGTTTCTCGGCCTAGCTGGAGAAGAGGTTTCAGTCGCTGCGGGATATGCTCGCAACTATCTGATTCCGCGTAAGCTGGCTGGAAAAGCCACACAGGGCGCGCTCCGCGTGCTTGCTGCAAATAAAGAAAAAATTGAAGCTAAACGTGATGAAGAACTTGCGCTAGCCAAAAGTCTGGCTGCAAAAATTTCTGAAGTTGAAATTTCGATAACGGTACAGGCATCGGACGATAACCGTTTGTTCGGTTCAATTAATGCCCGCACTATTGCCGACAAACTCGGCGAAAATGACTTCAAAGTTGATTATCAACGCATTGTGCTTGAAGCCCCGATTAAGGAACTCGGAAAATATGAAATTCCGATTAGACTTCATGCAGATGTTACTACCACGGCCAAAATTTGGGTCGTACGTGGCTGAGTTTAAGTAGTAATGTCACATAAAAAAGATAGAAATGAACACCCGAAGCAGTCAGCTGTTTCGGGTGTTTTCGCCGATAGCCGTCCGCAACCGAATAATCCGGAAGCAGAGCGTGCAGTGCTGTCTGCAATGTTGCGCGAACCCGCAGCTTGTGTCGATATCGCAATTGAAAATCTATCGACATCTAGTGTTTTCTATTATCACGTCCATCGTGAGATTTTTAAATCACTGGTGCGCGTCCATGAAGCAACTCATGGTAGTGCTGACATGCTTGCTGTCGCCGATGACCTACGAAAAGCGGGTAAACTTGATGAGATCGGTGGCGAGTTAGTCTTAGCTGAACTTCACGGCGCAATTTCCACTACCGCTAATCTAGAAAATTGGTGTGCTATTGTCGCCGAAAATGCAATGCTTCGACGCATGATCGATGTTTGTCAAGAATCCTTGCTGCATTGCGCCGACTCAAGTAAAAATGCCAAAGATATTATTGACGAGATTGAAGCAAAGATTTTCGAAGTGCGCTTTAGCGTTGAAAAATCTGATATTGTCCAAATTAAAGATAGTGTTCATTCCACCTTTGAATATTTACAAAAGGTTTTACGACACGAAGTCGATATCGGTATAAAGACTGGATATCCCGACCTCGATCGTATGGTTTTTGGCTTTAAACCAGGCGAAATGTTTGTTTTAGCAGCACGACCATCAATCGGGAAAACCTCAATTGCATTAAATATGCTTCGTAATATTGCATTGCGAACAGACCATCCGGCGGTAGCTTTTTTCAGTCTGGAAATGACCGCTGATCAGATTACACGACGCCTGATTTGTGCTGAAGCCGATGTATCCGAATCTAGTTTTTACAACAACAAGTTTCGTTCGACTGATTTGCCAAAACTGACTAAAGCGGTTAAAACATACGAACAAGCTAATATTTTCATTGATCCGACTTCTGGAATTTCAATTTCTGAATTGCGCGCCAAAGCTAGACGTCTATGTGCAGAACACGACATCAAACTGATCGCTATCGATTACTTGCAGTTAATGACTGGCGATGACCGTAGTCGTAAAGAGAGCCGCCAACAAGAGGTTGCTTCAATCTCAGGCGGACTAAAAAGTCTTGCGAAGGATCTGAATGTGCCAGTTTTAGTATTGGCGCAGTTGAACCGCGAAATCGAAAAAAGCACTAGCGGCGATGCTCGCCCGAAATTGAGTCATTTGCGTGAATCAGGTTCAATCGAACAAGACGCCGACGTGGTGACATTTTTGCATCGTAGCCGCGATCAAGCCAAAGGTCTGAGCGACGAACAATCACGCGCTGGCGTAGATGCTGAATTAATTGTAGAAAAAAATCGTAATGGCCAAACTGGAATGGTTCCATTGAAATTTTTCCCACATCGCATGGAGTTTGTCAATGTCAGTCGTTTTGAAGAAGAACCCACCAGCACTGGCGGACGTTTCGGATAATCCGAAAAACCTCTGATTTATGAAACACGGACACCTCATTTATTTTCTGCAAATATGTTTCTCAATTCGCGCGCGCATAATGCGCGCGCGAATTTAAAGCGTCAGTTAGAGCGTTTAATAAGCTTTATTTGGTGGAGTTCTCGACGCCACGATTGTGGTCGCTGTAGATCTTATTGATTTTTTTTCCAATTTTGCTTTTAGCTACTGGAGTTCGAGCAGTACTGAGATTATCGACAGCTGGACGCTGACCAACTTTAACTGACTCTGGTTCTTTGACCGTTTCAACGGTTTCAATTATAGTTTTATCTTCAGCCGCTAGGAATTTTTTATAAGCCCAAATACAGCCAATAACCAATGCAACGACTAAGGCAAGGCTCAAAAGAAATTTCATTTTTCAATCTCCGTTAGGTGTGAATATTCACGTTGTCCAAGTGGAAACACATTAAATCCCAATTTGAATAATTTTTTATGGTCAAGAATATTGCGTCCGTCAAAAATAAATGCGGGTTTCTCCATTGATTTAAAAATCCGTTCGTAATCGTATCCTTGAAATTGTTTCCAGTCAGTTAAAACCACAATCGCATGTGCGCCCTTCGCTGCTTTGTATGGATCGCAATGGTACGAGATGTCTCCAGTTTCATCTGCCAGATCAAGCTTAGCGTTTTTGAGTGCCTCTGGGTCATGGATCGCCAACGTTGCACGTTCTTCTAGCAGCATTTTCGAAACGGTGATTGCTGGCGATTCCCTGGTATCTCCAGTGTCAGCCTTAAATGCAAAACCGAAGATCGCTATTTTTTTGGACGCAACAGAATTAAACATGTTATTGAGAATTTTACTGACAAAACGAGTTGCTTGGTATTCATTGATTTTCACCACTTGTTCCCAGTATGCTGCGACTTCTGGCAGACCATAAAACTCACATAAATAGACTAAGTTAAGAATATCTTTCTTGAAGCAGGAACCACCAAAGCCGATGCCAGCGCGTAAAAACTTAGCCCCAATTCTAGAATCCATTCCCATGGCTGCCGATACTTCCAGAATATTGGCATCAGTTTTTTCACAGAGCGCTGAGATACTGTTAACGGAAGAGATACGTTGCGCCAACATTGCGTTGGAAACTAACTTGGATAGTTCTGAACTCCACAGATTGGTAGTTTTGATTTTTTCTTCCGGAACCCAATGCAAATAGATGTCTTTAATGCGCTGCATCGCTTTTTGACCAGAAACCGTCTCCAAAGCACCGATTAAAACTCGATCTGGGGTTTGAAGATCAGTAACGGCAGTCCCTTCGGCCATAAATTCGGGATTGGAGATAATGTCAAAATTAAGGTTTTTAGTGTTTGATTGAAGGATTCGGCGCATTGCTTCGGCGGTACGAACTGGTAATGTGCTTTTTTCGACAACAATTTTATCATGTTTGGAATGTTCGATAATGTCGCGCGCGGTTTTTTCCCAGAATTGCAGATCAGCAGCTTTACCAGCGCCGGCACCAAAGGTTTTAGTTGGAGTGTTGACGCTGACAAAAATAATCGAAGCTTCTTTAATACCGGCAATGATATCAGTGCTGAAAAAGAGGTTACGATTGCGAGCTCTTTTTACGACTTCGTCGAGTCCTGGTTCATAGATCGGTAGTTCATCAGAGTTCCACGCATTAATTCGTTCTTCGTTCATATCGACAACGATAACTTTATAATCCGGACAATTATCCGCCATCACTGCCATAGTCGGCCCACCAACGTATCCAGCTCCAATACATAGAATCGTTTTTTTCATGAAATCACTCCTTAGGTTTAAATTTGATGGTCTCAATATAGCTCTCTCTCTAACACTTTTAAAGAGAAAATTATTTTGTATTATGTTAGTGAAACGTGGTAAAGGTATATCATATAGTTGATATTTATGGATTCCGCTGAAAAATGATTTTTAACAGCTAACTCATTGCATTGAGAACAAGCTCGAAAGATCAGTCAATTTTTTTGACAGTTTATAATTATGGACAAATGGGTTATTCTGCTTTGTTTTTTACGGCTAGCAGCTTTATCTTAAGCAAAGGTTTTCGTATTTAGTCAAAAAAAAGTCATGGATGTTCAGATGAAAAAACAAGATGTCAACCGTTATTTTCCTTTGTTTATATATGTTTTCTGTTTTATAATTTCTGTGGTAGTTTTATGGCAAGGAAGGAGTTTTGGCTTGTTTCCCATGCCGAGCCCCGGCATGGATCAACTTAATTTTCTAGACCATGCCCAAAATATGCTCAAAGGCATTTTACCTGATTACAGCTATAAATTATCATTTTCATATACTGTTTTTCTTGCCTTTTTAAGTTTTATTACGGGTGGTAAAATATTAATCATGAGGATATTGCAAATAGCTTTGTGTTCTTTGATCCCCGTGGTTATTTACAAGCTTTGCCGCTTATTGCGTTGTAGCTTTATCGCTTCACAAATCGCAGCACTGCTATATTGTTTTTATGGCACCAGTATTCTGGTTTCCATCGGATTTTTGAGAGCTGCGCCTTTAGCATTATGCTTTATAGGTTTTGTATATTTGCTAGTCAAAGGATTTTACTCTAAAAAATATCATCATTACTTATGTGCTGGCTTGCTTGCCGGCTTGGCAATTTTGGGGAGAGAAAACTTTATTCCTATTGTTTTAGCTCCACTCATTATGCTGTTTTTCCCGGTCGTTCGCAAACATGTATCAGGTCAGAAAATCGCTATATATCTTGTTGGTATTTTTATCCTCATTGCTCCATTAATAATGTACAATTATATCAGGTTTGACGCGCCGGAATTAATCCCTGGAAACTTTACTCATATCTTTAAGTTTTATCATGGAGAAAAAACAGTTGAAAGCTCTGGGAAACTTGCGAATAGTATTGTTAACCGTGTACCATCGCAGGTAAAGATGTTTGCTTCATCTTATGAAGCTCCGAACAGTTTGGCTCTCTATGCACACCGAGAAATTATCTCACTGCTTAACGTCCTGCGCGTGCCGTTTAATTTGATTCTCGCAATGGGCATCCTTGCCCTCTTTTTGGATTTTAAGCATCTGAGGAGCCTTTTTATCGGCGGCATGGCGACGGGTTATTTTCTAACGATAATCTATTTTTCAATGTTTTATCGTTTCAGGGTAGTTGATGTTCCGCTATTGCTGGTATTGTGTGGGATTGCTATTCATAGCCTGATGCAGACGAAGTCGCGAAAACTAATATATTCATTTTCAGCAATCTTTGTGATTTTGTTCTTTTTTATGACTTACACGCATCCCAACAAAATACGGACTGGAAGCGAACGCCGTAGCGTAATTGGTCTTTTGATTTCCAATAAAGATTATTATCGAGCTGAAAAGCTTATCGATGGACTTATTGAGGACGAAGTGCCTTTAAATAATATTGAAAAACATCTAGTTAAAGAGATTTATAACGAAGGATATAAAGAGGACGCAAAACGTTTGTTTACAAAATATAACGAGAATATCCCAAGCATAAAACAGCAGTAAATTACAGATTGAACAGTGGCGCGGATCATCAAATTAACGACCGCTGAATATTGACACATGCTTGTGGGTTAGTTTTATGCTTCAAGAGTTTCTTGGGCTACTCGTTGTACATTCCCTCCAATAATTTTTTTAATGTCCTCATCGCTGTAATTACGTTGAACCAATCCAACTGTAAATAGTGGCCAGTTAGTCCAAGCGACAGAATCAAACATCTTGGAACCTTGTGCATCAGCATCTATGATAAACTGAGAATCTACTTTTGGCCAAAATTTTTCAAAAATGGGCCGTCGTGCCGGAAGATTGAGTGGCTTGGGATCAGGGGCACCAACCTTAGTACCGTGATCTGTACCGATTGCGACATAATCGGTGCCGTATTTTTTCGCGACATAATCAATATGGTCAAGGAAAGAATCAATATACCCACTACCTCTATAGAAAGCAGGAATAGCACAGATTCCAATGTATCCGCCGCTTTTAACAATTGCACTTATTGTTTCATCATTCTTAGCTCGGTAATGACTACTCAGTTTACCTGCTACTGAATGACTGGCAACCACTGGCTTGTTCGAACATTGTGCCGCTTCTAAGCTGGTGCGCTGTCCAGAGTGTGCTACATCCGGTATGATACCGACACGATTCATTTCCCATATAATTTCTCGGCCAAAATCACTCAGGCCGGCGTTGGTTTTTTCAGCGCATCCATCACCAATCAGATTTCTTCTATTGTAAGTTAGGTGCATCATGCGCACACCGAGTCGGAAAAAAACTTTTAACGTATCGAGTGCACTTTCAACGGAATCAATTTCATGCGGCACTGGTACGCCGTTAGTGGTAAGATACAGACAGCGTTTGCTATTCTCCTTGGCGGTAATGATCTGCTCGGGAAATACAACTCGCGAATATAATTCACTGTGGCGATCAGCTACGTAGGTAAAGCGACTCAGTCGTTTGATTAGCTGTTCAATTGAGTTTCCTTCAACTCCGGCATTTTGGAACACGCAATCAACACCCGACCAATTCCATGCTTCAGTGATTTGTTCCAACATCCTTGGTAATTCAAGTGAACTAAGCATATTAAATTCTTCAATTGCGTCGCTAATCTCGTCACGGCCAGCGCCATCGGCAATAATTTGGCGTATTTGTTCCGGATAAGTTCCTTGGGCGATTGGAGCGAAGCCGTAAGCATCCCATACTAATGACTCTTGATGTAGCTCTAGACCGTGTTGCAATTCTGACTCAGAGGGCTTCAGTACTCCAAGACCGATTTCACGACATTCTTCAAAACTACGCGACATAATTCCTCTCTTGTTAGTAATTAGACCAATGAAATGTTTTGTATAAGTACATCAATAAAGCTACCAAGTCAAATTTCATATTAATATAAACCATGAATTTACGATTTATTCAAAAATTACGGTGATTAACTCAATAGTTCCTAAAAAATAGTTATGACGCTTATTTTGAAGATTCAAAGTGAGACGGAGGAAATCCGCGCATTCTGGTATAAAAGCGAGACAGAGCGTAAATGTCAGGGAAGCCTGTTGTTTCGGCAATTCGTCCGATTGAAAAACTGGAATATTCCAAATGGTTCTCGACCAGCTCTAGGCATACTCGGTCGAGATAGCGTTTGACCGATGTATCGCCGTTCAGCTCGGGACATTGCTTCGCTGCACGAGCGAATGAATATTTTAGGCTGGATACAGTGCAACCCAACCGTGCCGCAGCCGTCTCGACATTTATTTCTCTACCTTCTGATAAGACCATTTCACGTAACTGCGTAATAGGCTCTGGTAATGCTGTACCCTTCTGGAAACCACGGTAAACGTAATGCATAATATTCAACAAAAGATATTCCAGCGCATCCTGTTTGTGATTGACGATCAACGATCCTTGGGTTTCATCTGCAATCAATTCCAAAAGCACTCGTCCCCACCATCGAGTAAGGGAGTCTGGTGGGACCAGTCGAATTCGACTACCAGACAAATCAGTGTCATCTTCAATCTTGAATTTAAAAGAATAGGACTCAGTATTAGGATGGGGCTTCTGAAATCCGTGAGAAGACTGTGGTGGAACTAAGAAAACCATACCGGGCTGGAGCGTGAGTATTTTTTTGCCATCATGGGCCGCGATACGTCCCCCGACACAAAATTCCAGTTGCCAATGTGGATGATCGTGAACCGTAAGCTGACGGATAATTTCATTTTGGTCGTGACACCAATGTAGAAGTTCCAAGTTAATTAAATTCATGTTTCTCCAAAATGCCAAATTTTCTCTCTGTTATGCCATTTACTTTATACTTTATTGGCTGTATAATCAAACCACACTGCAAAATATTATAGCCCAACTTTCACCGAAAACAGGGATATAAAAATTTTAATAAATTTTTTTAAGCTCAAGCCAACCAATAGCCTAAGCTCAAGAAGCTGTTTTGTAGAGCCCTAAAA
>DLIO01000027.1 GCA_002483765.1 Lentisphaeria bacterium UBA7640
CCTCAGTCGGCATATTCTCTTTTTGAGGTGTTTGCTTCCCATTCTGAATGCGGAGAATAGAAGCCACGGCCTTTTTTGGCTTGTTCATAAAGTTCAATGGTAATGGCATCTTTGGGAGTTTTAGCATCCTTCGGAGAAAACTTAATCTTTTCGCCCCAGGGGGTTGTCCACAAAACTCCGCCTTTATCGTAATATGCAGAGGATTCCAGTTGTGGCGAACTCCAGCCAAAACCGAAAAGTCCAGTTTTTTCGTTGCTGGAATTGTAGATCAGTTGAATTGGCAAACGCAGTTCCGGGGAGAAATTGGCCGTCCCGATAGTTTTAGAAACAACAAAGCCATTCTCAGTCAGAGAGGTTTTTCCTGCGGTCAACGGTTTGGAAAGAAAGTTGACCTGTTCCGCGGCGAAAACTCCGGGCAAAATCAAGGCGAACACAACAAACGATAGAAACGACTTCATGAAAACATCCACTGTTTTGTGTTGTTTAAAAACAAAACTACAATAATACACATTTTTTAAAAGGCAAACAATATTCCGTAAATTCATTTTGCAACGAAAAAATAAATACTTTCCGCAACCCAAAACCTTCATAACTTTCTGTCTCTAATTCACGCGCGCATTATGCGCGCGCGAATTAGAATTAAGAATTACGTCATCTTATGTTCATGATTTTAAGGTTGTTTTATAGTTTTTTAAAACGTACAAATTATCCGATGAATGGGACTTTGGTGATGACTGGCAGTCGGGCAAAAGCATCAACTCCAAATGCGGTTTCTGCGTTATTAAGTGAGTGCCACGCTAAACCGGCAACCATGGCGGCGTTGTCAGTGCAATATTTTGGTGGTGCAATGCGCAGGGTTGCATGAGACGGACAGAGCGATTTTAAGCGTTCGCGCAACGGTTGATTGCAAGCGACACCGCCACAAAGAATAATTGAACGCGCACCAAACTCTGTTGCAGCGGCGATAGTTTTGCGCGATAATACGTCGATTATTGCTTCTTGGAAAGATGCCGCGGTGTCATTGATAAATTCAGGTGATAATTCGTTTTGATATTTTCTTACATGATAGAGTAGCGCGGTTTTGATGCCGCTGAATGAAAAATTGTATTTGTGTTCTGGCGGGGTGGCTTTGCCGGATGTTCCGGTCAGCGGTCGTGGGAAATTAAACGCTTTGGGATTACCGTGGATGGCGGCTTGCTGAATCGCTGGCCCACCGGGATAACCAAGTCCCAATAATTTAGCCGCTTTGTCAAGCGCTTCGCCAGCGGCATCATCAATGGTAAAACCAATTTGATGCGCTTCGCCTTCGGCATTGATTAGTAACAGCGAGGAGTGTCCACCGGAAACCACCAACGCCAAGATCGGATAGGTCGAAGGTTGTTTTAGAACAATTAAATCGTTATCAAGGAACGAAGCATAAATATGCGCCAAAAAATGATTAGTCGGAATTAATGGCAAGTCATTGGCCGCCGCTAAACCTTTGGCGAAATTTAGTCCGACTAGCAACGCTGGCATTAAACCCGGCCCGTTGGTTACGCCAATTCCCGCAAAATCGCTCAACTTGGTTCCAGATTCGTGTAATGCCGCATTGAGCACTGGCATCAACGCCACAAGATGTTCGCGCGCCGCCAATTCTGGAACGACGCCGCCAAAAACTGCGTGACGTTCAATTTGCGTAGCAACGACATTGCTGAGCACGCGTGAACCGTTTTCAACAACGGCGACCGAAGTCTCATCGCAACTCGTCTCTATTCCTAATATCATGCTCATTGGTGTTTCCTTAAATAAAAAAAGCGTCGAATCTTTCGATTTCGACGCTTTAACAAGGATCTATTACTTTAAAATTTATACTTTAGTAAAATTACCAGTTCTGATGCAACTTGTACACATCCTGACTTTTTTATTGCCTTGCGGGGTGGCAATCCGTACTGGCTGCAGGTTTACGCCGAATTCACGTTTGGTGTTTTTCACTACGTGAGTACCAATACCACCAGCTTTAATCGCTAAGCCACGACGGGTAATATGACCGCCAAACGCTTTGCTTTTACCGCAATTATCACAGACTCTGCTCATTATGTTTCTCCAAAAAATTGAAAATCCGAATATATATAAAAAATGGTGAGCTGACTGGGACTCGAACCCAGGGCCACCGCCTTAAAAGGGCGATGCTCTACCGACTGAGCTATCAGCTCACTAACCAATTCAAATTAATAAGCGTTTACTATACGGTTTTCATTAATTATTACAAATTGATTATGAGGAAAAATTCACTTTTTTTTATTTTCTTTAATAAAACTGTATAAACACGGGGTTTTAGGAGGGTAATAAACTTGATGGAGTTAGGAGTGCTCTGCGGTACCCATTCAGAAGTCTTCCAACTTCTTTACTCATCTCCCATAAAACTGTCTTATTCAAATAGTTTAAATCATGAGCCAAAACCGGGTAATAGCGGCATTCTTCCAATGAGTCTTCCGAAATATTTTAAAAGCGAGCTTTATCCGCTTCTGTCCTTTTCCGAAATCCCTCAGCAATATTGGCCGGGACAGAAACTGCAGCGCGACGAAATTGGGAAGTCAGACCATAGATTTCATCTTTGGGAAAAGTTTGGGTTGCATCATAGACAGCCAGCACAAAGATGTGCGCTTTTTACCAAACAATCAAATCTAGAAATGTTTTTGCTGGTTTCATTCTAACTTCTAACTCCTAGATTCTTCATTTTTTATTCCTCCCATTCACATTCCCCATTCTAACTCCTAGATTCTTCATCCTTCACCCTTATACAAATTATTGCCGTGGCAGTCGATTGCTACCAACAATGGGAAATCTTTTACTTCCAGGCGATGGATTGCTTCTGGTCCGAGATCTTCATAACAAACCACTTCACACTTTACAATACTTTTCGCGATCAATGCTGCTGCGCCACCAGTTGCCGCAAAATATACACAGCGATATTGTTGCATCGATTTTTGGACTTCAGGTGAACGGTTACCTTTACCAATCATTGCTTTTAGTCCTGTGTGTTCGATTAATATTGGCGAATACGCATCCATGCGATAACTAGTGGTGGGCCCGGCGCTACCAATTACGTAACCTGGTTTCGGTGGAGAGGGCCCGACAAAGTAGAGTGCCGCACCCTTCAAATCGACTGGCAATGGTTGTTTGTTTGCGATTAAATCGCATAAGCGTTTATGAGCGGCATCGCGCGCTGTATAGATTACGCCGGATAATAAAACCTGCTGACCAGCGGTTAACGCCATGATCGCGGCGTCGTCAAATGGAGTTGAAATTTTAATATTCATAGTGTCACCGTGGCATGGCGTGCGGCGTGACAATTCAGGTTGACCGCGGTCGGCAACGACGCGATGTGGCAGGGGAAATGTTCGATATGAACTGCCAATGCGGTGGTGTCGCCGCCCAATCCTTGGGGGCCGACTTGGGTTGCGTTAACACGTTTAAGTATTTCATTCTCCAATTCGGCGTAATTTGGATCAGGATTGATAGAGCCAACCTCGCGCAATAGAGCTTTTTTTGCTAAATAAGCGGCTTTTTCGAAGCTCCCACCGATGCCGATACCTACTATTACCGGTGGGCATGGATTGCCGCCCGCCTCGATAATTGATTTGACTACGAAATCGATCACTCCAGCGCGCCCGGCTTGAGGGGTTAACATTTTTATTTGACTCATATTTTCTGAGCCTCCACCTTTAGGCGCTAATGTGATTTTCAATTGTTCGCCCGAAACGATCTCCAAATGGATAACCGCAGGCGTGTTGTCGCCGGTATTTTTTCGCCCAAATAGTGGATCATCAACGATTGATTTACGTAGATAGCTTTCATGGTAACCACGAGCGGTTCCAGAGTTGATGGCGTCGTATATGGTTCCGCCACGAATTTTCACGTCTTCTCCGAGTTCAACGAAGTAAACAGCGACTCCGGTATCTTGGCAGAGTGGTAAACGTTCATCAGCAGCGATTGCAGCATTTTGTAAACATTGGTCTAAAAACATTTTTGCACGCTCTGAAGATTCTTCTTTGCGATATTTCTTCATGCTCGCTAGCACGTCAGCTGGCAGATCATAAGCTGCAGTAATACAAAGCTCGCTTACCGCGCATTCGATCTCTTTAAATTCAATATAACGCATTTTAAGTCCTCCTAAGTTTAACGGCTATGAACCCGGTCCAGCATCAGTTTAAAGCCGGAAAGATAATTTTCTTCTGATAGATGGGTTCCCACCCAGCGGTGACCTTCGTCTCCGAGACGTCCGGCAAAACCAGGATCTTGTATCAAGGTTTCTACTGCATCAGCGAACGCTCGAATATCACCTGGTGAAATCATCAGGCCGTTGCGTTCGTGGTGTAACCATTCAGAGACGCCGCCGACATCGTAGCCGATCACCGGTAATCCTGCTGCATTAGCTTCCACTCCGGGCAATCCGAACGGCTCACGCCATATAGTTGGGAATACTGCAATGTCTGCCTTCGTATAATAGTCAGCTGGAGTATTACTCCAGCCCATAAATTCAACATAAGGAGCAATACCAAGTTTTGAAACTAAGCGGATGCAGCGTTTTTCTTCACTTCCTTCGCCGATTATCCACAACTTGAATTCTTCCCGTACCATCGACATTGACTCCATTAATTGGAGAATGCCTTTCTCTTTAATTAATTGCCCGACAAACAAAACTATCGGAATGTCAGACGGTTTCCGAATTTGAGTGCGTCGCGGAGACACCTTGCAAACTGGATAGACTTTAACAATTTTCGCGACGTCAAAATTGTTTTTCATTAATTCGTTGCGCATAAAACGGGAAGCTACCATATGAGCGTCGCATTGGCGTAGTTCCGCAAGTAGTTGTCGCCGTTGGTGTTCGCGGAATGGATGGTACAGCATTCGCAATGGGCAACGTTGATAGCGATGATCATGAACCATTACCGTGGTTTTGAATTTTAAACGGATCTGACGCAGTAGTTCAGCGTTATCAATGATATGGATAAATACCAAGTCGTATTTTCCGGCATGCATCTGGGAAATGTCATGAAAATCATAGACATTCCCAAAAACTTTGCAGAACTCGTCACTGTCACGGCATTTGGAGTTAAACATGCCGTCAACCTCAAATCCGCCGTTTTTAAGGGCCGCTGCCGCATCATAGATATAGCGTTCAATGCCACTGACGAAGCCGCAACGCGTCGAAATAAATAATATTTTGGCTCTGTTTATGTTCAATTAATATTTTATCCTAATTATACTGAAACCGAAATGTGAGGTATCCTCAATCGTTCGTTTTTAACTTTGCTGATTTGCCTGAAATAGAGATGTAAATACCGTCTTTGTTACGGTTTAATTCAGCTTTAATTATTTCAATAAAATCCTTATTCCACTTCTTTATTGCCGCATCAGCACTATCGGTCCATGTTTTTTTATCATTAACATTGAATTTTGCGGCGGCGGGTAAAATGCTTCCCAGCTGTGCAATCAGTTCACCTTGGTGATCTTTGACTACTGCTTCGATTGAGAAAAAACCGGCACTAATCAAGCCATGCGGTAAATGGTTAACCGTAAGGGTTTTGGTTGATTTGTAGTTTAAATAACTGTAAAATGAATCGAGATCCATCAACGGTATAAATGCGACCTCAAGGATCATTGTTTTGGCGTCTGGTTTTTCCGTTTGGCGTAGTTCAATAAAACGTCCAATAGATCTAATTTGAGCAGCAAAAGTAGTTAGAAATTGTTCATTAAGAGCAGTTATTTCAGTTTTTAAGATTTCGAGTTGCTCTTTATTTATTTTTTTCGGGTCAAATTTAGCCGACAGTTGATTGATTGGTGGTTTTATGAGAATTTTATCGAATTTACGAATATCGATATAGTCACGCCTCCAAAAGTAGGCAAACGGGAAATCGGCTTCCTGCTTATATAATAATTGCGGCTCTGGACAAAAACTTAGCATTTTGGTAGATTGCTCTTCTCTTACTTTCTGTGCTCCAATTCTGGGCATGATAGCACATAGCAACACCAAGGCCAATATTGACGTTTTATTCATTTTACTCTATCCTTAACCGGCTTGTTAGAAAAACAGAATATACATGTTTTGCTGCTAATGTCAATTTTGGGGTTGCTGGATAAATCATAGTTGCATTGAAATACTGGAACAGCTATATTTTTAACTTTATTGTCAAAAAAATCAAAAAAGTTATTTTGCTTGCGTACAGCTATATCAAAAAATCGATAATTACCTTGAGGTCTGAAAATGCGTGAAGAACTACGAAAAGTAGCGGAAGATATCCAAATATTTATTGCTAATGATTCATTTCCAACTACAATAGAACCGGCATACTTGCGCCGTGCCGTTATTGATTATCCATTGCGTGGTGGTAAAAGATTGCGTCCAGCGCTAGTGCTTTGGACATGCGGTTTGTTGGGTGGTGATCCGGCTAAAGCGCTGGCGGCTGCGGCCGCAGTCGAAATCTATCACAACTGGACTTTGGTTCATGATGATATTATTGACAATGATGATTTTCGCCGCGGCCAACCCAGTACACATTGTGCTTTAAATCAATATGCCGCAACTATGTTGCCGACAGCACAAAAAGAGTTCGGACGCAATTTTGCGATTTTGACTGGCGATATTCAACAGGGTTGGGCGGCGGCGATGTTGCTAAAGTCGGTTGAATGTGGCGTTAGTCCTGCAGTAGTGTTGGCGATGTCGCGCCGCATGCATGAACAACTTAATCGTGAACTTATTTCTGGTGAAGCGTTGGATGTTGAATATTCCGAACGCGATATTAAAACCATTACCGCCGCTGAAGTTGAGAAGATGTTGTATCTAAAGACTGGCGCGCTTTTGCGTTTCTGTGTCGAAGTTGGCGCAACCATAGCTTTGGATGATCCAACTTATTCGGATTCACGCTTGAAGAAATTGGCACTGTTCGCGGCTAATGCCGGCGTAGCGTTTCAGTTGCGTGACGATTGGCTTGGTATTTTTGGAGATGCAAAAAAACTCGGCAAACCCGTTGGCGCTGATTTGGCCGAAAAAAAGCCGACCATTATGCTTTTGAAAGCTCTCGAATTACTGCCGCCACACGGCAAAGCAGAATTACTCGCATTGCTCGGTAAACCTGAAACGGAGTCCAGCGTCGCTCGAGCTCGCGAACTTTTGTGCAGTTCAGGGGCCGAAGATTTTGTTATTCGCCGTGCCGTCGAATTGACCGAGCAAGCTCGCGAACACCTTAATTCATTCCCTGACAATCATTATCGCAAACTGTTGAATGAATTGTTGGAATACCTGACTGAACGCAACGTTTAGCATTATTGTAGTTTTATGCTGATCCTTCACAGTGCGCAAATAGCTTTTGGGCATTTGATAAATCATTGTTGAAATTAGCGCGCGCATTATGCGCGCGCTAATTTAAGAGCAACCATTTACAGATATTTGGTACGGAAATTGTATAAATTCATTCAGCTTGAAAATAGTGCGCCGGGTTGTATTTTAAGAAATTATTTTAAATGACAAAACCCAAATATGAAGGTAACAATTATGGCAATGTGGGGTGGCAGGTTTGATTCCGACGCGGATAAAGATATGCAGGATTTTTCTGAATCGATATCTTTTGATAAAAGACTTTACAAGTACGACATCCAAGGCAGTAAGGCGCATGTCACAATGCTGGCCGCACAAAAAATCATTCCTGAAGATACTGCACAAAAAATTATCGCAGGCTTGACTCAGGTTCAACAACGCATCGAATCGGGTGATTTTACTTTTTGCGCTGAACTTGAAGATATTCACATGCATATTGAGAAAAATCTTATTGACGCTATCGGTGACGACGGCGCTCGAGTTCATACCGCACGCAGTCGCAATGATCAGGTTGCATTGGATATACGCCTTTATCTGCGTGATGAAATCACTATGATCAGTGAAATGATTCGCGACTTTCAGCGCGCGTTGGTTTCGCAGTGCGAAGCCAATCCCGCCGCCATTATGCCTGGTTTTACGCATTTACAGCACGCTCAGCCGGTTTTATTTGCTCATCACCTGCTCGCTTATGTCGAGATGTTTGAACGTGATTTAGGACGGCTTGCTGATTGCCGCAAACGACTCAATGTGATGCCGTTGGGTTCCGGGGCCATTGCGGGAACTACTTTGCCGATAAATCGCGAAATGGTTTGTGAATTGCTCGGTTTCGAAACCATTACTCAAAACAGCATGGATGCAGTCGCTGATCGCGATTTCGCGATTGAGTTGGTCTCTGCGCTGTCGATTTTCACGATGCATGTCTCACGTTTGTCCGAAGATCTGATTTTATGGTGTTCGCAAGAATTTTATTTTGTGGAACTCGATGACGCTTTTACCACCGGTTCCAGCCTGATGCCACAGAAAAAAAATCCCGATGCGGCAGAACTGTCGCGCGGCAAAACTGCGCGCGTTTATGGCGATTTAATTACTTTGTTGACGCTGTGTAAAGGATTACCGTTAACTTATAATCGCGACCTTCAAGAAGATAAAGAACCACTATTCGACGCCATTGATACAGTGGTAAAGATATTAAAAGTCTACCCACCGATGATGGCGACGATGAAAATTCAACCGGAAAGAATGTTGGCCGCCGCTTCTGATCCCGCATTGATGGCCACCGATTTAGCGGATGAACTGGTGAAACTTGGAATGCCATTTCGTACCGCACATCATCGAGTCGGCGCGTTAGTCAAATGGTGTCGCGACCACAAAAAACCGTTGAATGAATTGAATCTCGATGAGATGCAGTTAACTATTCCAGAGGCGATTGCCGAATTTACCGAACTATTTGACCCAGCAGTCAGCATTGCTAAACGCGAAATCACTGGAGCGACCGGTTTTAAAGTAGTCGCTTCACGGATCAAATACTGGTTAGAAAAACTAGCAGTTTAACTTTATTTTTATTCCAGATTGAGCTTGTTTATCGCGGATATGGCTGCTTGTTGGATGGTTTTTAACGCTATTCCAGTGCTTTCTGACAGGTGGCGGCAATCTTCAAATTCGGGCGAACAACTGACTGTTTTCCCCTGCCATTTGCCAATTTTTACTCGTACTGAACCGTAAATGGTTTCGACGCTTTCAGTGTGGCGTTCCAAGCAATGGCGTTCTACAGGATATTCTCTGATCCCGAAAGTCGTAGTTTCGTTAAAAATAAATTTTAAGATTTTATCTTTATCGCTCTTTTTGAGCAATACCGAAAGCACATAACCGGAACGTTGTTTTTTCATATTAGCGGGAGTGGTCCAAACATCCAATGCGCCTTCGCTCGGTAATTTTTGGCATAAATTCCCAAGCAGTTCAGGCGAACAATCATCGATATTGGTTTCTAAAACAATAATTTCGGCGACATCATTTACACTGGTTTCATAAAGCAATGCGCGCAGTAAGTTGGGTCGGGTTTTTAGTTTGTGCTGGCCAAAACTATTGGCAGTACCAACAAGTTGAACATTGGAACCCAGTTCGGCTTTGGGCCAAGTGGCTAACAATGCCGCGCCGGTCGGCGTCACTAATTCAAAAGGTTCATCATCACAAGGCATCGATTTTAGTTCCAATAAAATCTCCGCAGTCGCTGGGGCAGGGACCGGATAAATGCCATGACGACATTTCACGATTCCGGAACCAGTAGGCAGTGCCGATACCGAAATAGCGTCAATTCCCAATAGGTGAAAAGCTAGGCAACTGCCGACAATATCAATAATTGAGTCAACCGCGCCGACTTCATGAAAGTGCACATCATTAGCTGGCATGTTATGAATTTTCGCTTCGGCGGCGGCTAGTTTTGCAAATACCGCAATGGCTTGCTTCTTTACCGAATCAGGCAAACTACTGGCTTGAATTATACTAGAAATTTCCATGAAACTGCGTTCATGACCGTGATGTTCATGCTCATGGTCATGGTGGTGATGATCGACGTTTTTAATCTTTACTTTGGCTTGAATTCCATTTATCCCATACGATTCGAATTTCTCCACAATAATGGAAAAATTCTCATCAGGAAGTAGTCTTATTAGTTGTTTTGATAATTCTGAAACATCTGCTCCGAGTCCGATTAAAGTTCCTAAAATCATATCGCCAGAGGCGCCGCCAACCGAATCAAATCTGATTATGTTCATTTAGACCTCAAGTTTAAAGAAATTAACAATACCAGTAAAAATTAATTGTGCTGCCAATGCCGAAAGAATCAGACCAGTCAATTTACTGATGATAACAATGTTACGTTTTCCGAGAAGGCGATCAACGGTGCTGGAAAAATAAAGCATCGTGCCAACTGCAGCAACTGCAGACAAAATGCTGACGCAATCAATGATTTTGGTTGTAATCGTGCTACTTTCCGCGCCTAAAACTAACAGTGTTCCCATAGTGCCAGGGCCAATAGTAACAGGGATTGACAACGGCACCACGGCAATGTCGCCGCTTTCATTTTTTGGAGCTTTGAATTTACCATTGATGAGTGTAATTGCGCTAAGAAACAGTACGGCTCCTGCACCAATTCTAAAGGCATCTAGGGTAATTCCCATCAATGAGAAAAAAAATTCTCCAAAGAAGTAGACAAAGCAACAGGTACATAAACTAGCAAAGGCTGTGCGTCTGGCGATGTTTTTTTGTTCAATTTCAGCCATAGAACTAGTCATCGACAAAAAAATCGATAGCGCAAAGAATGGCGTCAGCAGGAAAAACAGTTTTAAAGTCAAAGCTATAAAGTGGACAATCATTGATGAAAACCCTTTTAATTAGGCTGTTCTGAATGCAAAAACTTAATATCGTCGTCTAAGCTCTAAAAGCAAATAATTTAACCGCAGAATAAATGTGAATTGGATAGTTGGAGATCAGCTTTGCGACAGGGCCATAGAAAGCAGATATATTGACCCAGAGTATGTGAGTGTGTGGAGGGTTTTGTGTTTCCTGTATCTTTCGGGTCAAGATTGCCAGTCTATTTTTCTGATTATTCGATCACTTTGTCGAGGATTTCTTGGTCGAAAAAATTGGTTGACATGCCGGCGTCAATAACTAGAGTTTGGGCGTTAATGCCAGAAGAGCGCGGACTGAGAAGAAATGCTGCGACGTTGGCGACCTCTTCGGTCTTTAGCGCGGCTTTGCGCAGGGTTGCTTTTTCTGCGTATAAATATGGTTTGATGTAGCCTGGAATCCCTGCTGATGCTGAGGTTTTTAACAACGCCGCACCGACTGCGTTAACTCGTACACGAGTATCCGCGCTCAGAGATTTGGCGAGAAAACAAACGCTTGAATCGAGTGCGGCTTTGATTGGAGCCATGTAACCATAACTTTCCGCCGCCATTTTAGTGGTGGAAATTGAAACCGCGATCATCGCGCCATCGGGATCCAGGTGCGGCTTTAATAATCCTGCCAGCCGGATAAATGAATAGCAGGAAATATCCATCGCCTCCAGAAAATCGCGGCGAAGCGTATCGTGGAAGGCTTTAATACCTTCAGAATAATTGGCGAATGCCACTGAGTGCACGAGTCCATAAATCACACCGTGATTGACTGCGATAACTTCGGCGGTTTGTTGCATCGCATCATCATCACTGAAATCGCAAGGATAAACCGCGCTGTCTGGAAAAAACTTAGCAACGACGGCGCCAGCTTCCGGTTTTTGTACCGAAAAAATCAATTCAGCGCCAGCTTCCGCTAAAACTTTAGCGATATGAAATGCGACACTTTTGCGGTTTGCAACGCCAAAAATCACGATTTTTTTGCCATTTAACTGTAGAAAATTCATTTCACACCTTTATTTAACTGATATTTTAATCAGCAGTAAAAGGTATCACCAATTTGAGCATAGCCAGCTGGAGCGGGATGAACACCATTATTTTGGCGCACGGTTTTATTTGAATTACCATTATTGATTGGTTGGTTTGCAGTTGGAAAGTTATTCTCACAATCGAGGTTAAGTGGCGTTGGAATTAGCGATAATTTTTTGTCTTGCGAGGTGGCAAGTTTTTTTATCATGGCCGCTACCAAAAAATGTTGATTTTTCTTAAATTGCCAGCGGGTTTGACCGCATTTATAGTTACTACCGAAAGCGTCCTGACTGGCGGCGGCGGGAGTTGGCAACGCTACTCCAATTATAGCATCTGGAGCCACTCGGCGGAACTCCGCCAACAACTTATCCATCTCGTTTAAAATATCTGCGATACGAGCCTGAAGATTGTCATCCTGAGCTCCGAAAACATCATTAATGCCAAGCATAACGGTAATATAATCTGGCGCCTTGCCGTCGTTGTAGCGATCGAGGAATGCTTGAAAATCTAGTGTTGGCTGGCCATTTTTTACCGTTATAAATTTGCTTTTGCTGCGATAATCTTGTTTGCCCTTCTCGTCAAAGTGGGTCAAGAAGGTTTTCCAACCCCAACCACCGTAACCTTCATGGGCGACTCCGCCAGCTTCAACTGGTCGTCCTGCACCCGAATGGGAACCGATCATGGTCAATTTGGGGTTTTCTGGACTCTGCATCAACTTGTGCAGTTGTCCGGGATAGAGCGAAGCGTTAGTCAGACTGTCACCAACGATTAAAATTGAAATACTCTTGCCGTTGCCCGCGTCAGTCGGAGAAACAATCAATTTGGTTTTTCCTTCCGCGACAATCTTCTTGCCGTCGCTGATTTTGATGTGCCAATCGTGTTCGCCAACATCTTGCGCGGTAGGAATAAAGCTCCAACGCTTTTGATCGTTGCGGCCTTTAGTACAGTCGACATCGAACACATAATTAGCGGGGTTAACGGTCAAGACAACATTATCGAAATAGACATTGGACTCTACGCCAGGGGCGGCGTAAATGTGTGCCGGCAAGGTCAATTCCAAAGCCATAATTTGCACTATGGTCAGGGACAATAACATAAATACGGTGAAAGATTTCAGCATGATTTTATTCCTTTTTTATGGTAATTATTTTTATTCTATAATCGGATTGCTCCGACGATTTCGGAAACGGATTTACAGTTATTAGCGTCGAGATATTCGTTAATCCCCGCAATGACTTTCAACGGCGCGTATGGATCGGCAAAGATTGCGGTTCCGACCGCAACGGCCGACGCGCCAGCCAGCATAAACTCAATGGCATCAGCGCCGTCAACGATCCCACCCATTCCAATAATCGGCACCTTGACGGCTTGCGCGACTTGATAAACCATGCGAATAGCAATCGGTTTAATGCCAGGACCGCTAAGTCCGCCAGTTAGGTTGGCGATTTTAGGACGACGGGTTTTGATATCAATCGCCATACCGGTAATGGTATTGATCAACGAAATAATGTCTGAACCGCAGTCTTCCGCGCAACGCGCAAAATCGGCGATATTAGTGACGTTAGGGCTTAGTTTTGTAATCAGCGGTAATGTCGTAGATTTGCGCACTGCGTTTAAAACCTTCGCTGCCAGTTTCAAATCAGTACCAAAAGCAACCCCGCCTTCTTTGATGTTCGGACACGAGATATTGACTTCCAAAGCGGTAATGCCAGTTCGTTCAGCGTCAAGGCGAGCAGCGACTTCGCAGTATTCCTCAATGGTTCTACCCCAGATGTTAACGATTACATCAGCGCCAGTAGTGCGTAGAAATGGCATATATTCAGCGCCACTCAGAAACTTATCAACGCCAGGGCCTTGCAGTCCAATAGCGTTTAACATACCACTAGTAACTTCCGCCACGCGCGGAGTGGGATTGCCATGAGAAGGGAATGTCGCAATTCCTTTGACCACAACTGCGCCAAGTTCGCGCAGGTCGTAATAATCTTTGTATTCAAAACCATAACCGAAAGTACCGGAGGCGGTCATCACGGGATTTTTCAGTGTTATCGGTCCAAGTTTAGTTGTTAAATCCGCCATAATTTATTGCTCCAGGTAAAGGTGTTCTGCTTTAAAAACCGGGCCCTCTTTGCAACTGCGAGCGTAACGCCAGCCGTCGGCGTTGTCATCTTTGACTTTGACGACGCAAGCAAAGCATGCTCCAACACCGCAACACATCACATGATCAAGAGAGATTTCGCCCGGCAGGTTTTTTTCTCCTAAAATCCGAGTCAGTGCCATTAACATCGGTTCGGGGCCACAAGCGTAAAAATGGAGTTTACGGTCAGTTTTTTCGGCGATTACTTGATGTACTAAATCTGTGACCAATCCGCGATGACCGGCGGAGCCGTCATCAGTGGATACTCGCACCTCAAAGCCAGCTTCTTGATATTCTTTCACCAATAATAAATCAGTAGCGCTACGAGCTCCTAATAACATCAGTCCGCCGTTGGGCGCTTCGCGAGTCAGCATAAAGGTCGCCGCAGCGCCATAACCGCCATTAACTAAAACTGGATATTCGTCCGCTTTTGGAAATGAAAATGGATTTCCGAGTGGCCCCATAAGTTCGCAAACTGTGCCGGGTTTTAATTCCGAAAGTGCCGCAGTACCTTCACCAACTGTTTTGTACAACACACTGAGATTGCCGCTTGGAGTGCAATTGCAGATACTGAACGGACGCCGCAAAATACGATGAGTTAAATTGGGAATGCGAACATGAACAAAATGTCCAGGACGCGCGGTTTGGCAAATTTCCGGTGCGTGAAAGTCCACGCGATAATAACCAGCTTGGATTAGCGTGTTGCGAATAATTTCCCCTTGTTTCATTGACAGTTTTCCTTGATTGTTTGTTGAAGAGCATCCCAGACTTGAGTTGGAGTGATTGCAGTCATGCAGTGTGCTGTGCCAACCGGGCATTCGCGTTTAAAGCATGGCGCACATGATTGGCGTTCAAAAAGAATTCGCCACGAATTTGAGATCGGGCTGGTCGATGTCCAGTCGGTCGGCCCATAAATAGCTACTCCAGGAACGCCTAACGCCGCGCTCAAATGCATTAACCCGCTGTCGTTAGCCACCACGCCGTCGACGCATTTCAGCAATGCCATTAGTTCTGACATATTGGTTTTACCACATAAATTCAGAGTTTTCTTGGACGATAAACCATCTAAAACTTCTCCGGCAATCCGGTTTTCAGAGCTAGAGCCGAGTACCAAAACATGTCCACCTTGCTCTAACCACAATGCAGCAATTGTTCGAAATGATTCCGAGGGCCAGCGTTTCGCCGCGCCATAAGCGGCGCCCGGCGCCAACGCCAACAACCTTCCATCTGGACAATATTCGGGAGTATTCCCCAGCTTAAATTCTGGTAGTTCTCCATTCCAATCTGGAGCACCAAGCGCTTTGACGATACTTAGATAACGGTCAACATGTTGAAGCCCGTGAAGTTGTCCGGGTTTAATCTTGGGGAATTTGAAACTGCGTTTCAGTAAAAAGGAACGCCCTCGCGCCGCGGCACCATAAAGTTTTGGAATGCCCAACGACTTCAGTAACAGAGCATCGCGCAGTGAATTGTTGAACATCACTGCTAAGCCAAAATGGACCCAGCGGATTTTATTGCGCATTTTTTTATTCCAGAAACGCTGCCCACGTTCGTAAGTAATCACCTGGTCAATTATCGGTAATGATAGAAAAAATTCTTCTAGGTTTTCTGGACAGACGACGGCGAGGGCACAACTTTTGGGAATGATTTTACGTAATTGCATCAATGCTGGCAAAGTCATGACCGCATCGCCCAGCCAGTTTGGAGAGCGCACCAAGACACCATTCTTGAAATCGGCAACCGAAAGGTTGTTAACTTCAAATCGCGGCGCAGTATCCGGCCATGGGCGTGTGTCAGTCATAATTTTTATTTCTAAATTCACGCGCGCATAATGCGCGCGCTAATTTAATACCTCAATTTATAAAGTTTATCGAATCGATTGTGACGTTCTTTTTAATATTTTAATTTCATTCATAATCTGCTTACAATACGTTTTTTCACATAAAAATCAAGTTAGCAGAAGGTAGAGAATGTTGAGTACTGGATGAGTTCGGATAATTAAATGGACAGAGTTTAGCGCATGTTCGTTGTTGTTAACATCTTGAGTGATTGAAAAAATCTTATATATAAGTGATTCTCTTACTGGAAATTTTGCCTAAAACTGCTATTTTAAATAGCTTGAATCCATAACATAAAAAGATTATTAAGGAAAAGAATTATGATAAGAAACATGAATTCAATATTTATGAAACACGGGCGTTGGCTTTTTGCCCTCGTCACCATATTGATTGCTGTATCATTTCTTGGTTTTTTGAGTCCGGGTTTTACCGGAATGTTTAGTGGGACTCGTGACCCAAATTCGGGCGCAATAGGCGAAGCATTCGGCGAAACTATAACTATCGAAGATATTCGCGCACAAAATACCCGCAGCATGATTATTTTTTCCTTAATCTATAAACGTCCTATCGGCGATCGGATGTTGGAACAAGCCGCATCTCAGAACGCGTTTCCAGCGGCAATTCGTTTGAAAGCAGCGAAACATCTCGGCATTAGGATTAGTGATGAAGAAGTAGCTGATTTTATCGGATCAGAACAGACTTTTCAAAAAGATGGCAAATTTGACCTTGAGTTGTTCGATGAATACCTTGAAGTTCAACTGAAACCTTTACGCTTGGGCCCGACCGACCTTGATGAAAGTGTTCGTGATTTTTTGGCGCAAAATGCGCTGGAACGGCTAGTGGTTGAAAATATCGTAACTACTCCCGATGAAATTGACAAATTCAACCAGATGTTCAACCAGAAAATCGAATTGACAGTCGCGAATCTGAAAAGCGAGGATTTTAAAAAACAAGTTAAAATTAGCGATGATGAACTGGAGAAATATTTTAAGGAACATGAAGCGAAATACCGGATCGCGGAACGCTTCAACGGACTTTTGGCGGTATTTGATTTTGAACCATTCCAAGCTAGTGATGACAAGCTTAAAGAGTATTATGAAACCGTTAAGTCGGAACACCTGAAAGATGGCAAAGAACAACCGTTTGAGGCGATAAAAAAAGAACTCGCAACTGAATACAACCAAAAGAAATCCATAGAGCAAACTTTGCGCAAAGGACAGATGTTCGCCAGCAAAGCTTATGAAAAGAGTAACGCGCAACCTGAAAATGAACGGAGTAAAACCTTCGTTGAATTGGCTAGCAAGGATAAATTACGCTTAACGGAGACTGGTTGGTTCTCTGCAGATGCCGATAAAATCGGTAAATTACAAGAGCCAGCTTTGATTAATGAATTTAGAGAAATTACCGGCGTAATTACTAACGCAGTACCCGGTAAGGATGCCATTTATGTGGGTTTTTTACTTAACAAAGAAGATTCCCGTCAAGCACAGTTTGCGGAAGTAAAAGAGCAGGTGCGCAAAGAACTTACGGATCAAAAAGCATTAGAGCTGGCACGTCAGAAAGCGCGTGATATTGTTAAAAAAATGGCTCAAGCTAAAGACAATGTCATTGAGATAGCAAAAAAGGAGCCACATTTCACGATAGTTCCAGTTTACACGATGATGGCACCTCCACAAATTGCGGATTCGAATTATATTTTACAACAAGCTGAAAATTTGAATTCAGGCGGCTTTTCACCAGCCATTGATACTCCGACTGGAGCATTGGTAGTGGTTATGTTGAAACGTTCCGCCCCAAGCGACAAAGAACTTGAAGAAAAACGTTCGATTGCGGAATATATCTTTAAGCAGAATAAATCCAATGCAGCCAGCGCTTCATTTAACGCTTGGCTCCAAGCCAATACTAAAGAATTTAGAAGACAGTAAACCATAAACCATGACAAGTCATGCCGTTACAGTGGCATGAAGGGAGGATTGACGAAAATTGAAAGACAGCGTTTGTAAAGGACATCGCGATTTCGCACTTGGAAAACACATGACCATTGAATTTTATGATTGTGATTCTTCTATTTTAGCCGATCCGGTTAAAATGGAGAATATTTTCATTGAAGCTGCGCACGCAAGTGGAGCCACGGTCATTGGACAAAATTTTCATTCATTCGAACCTCAAGGGGTTAGTGGTTTTGTCGTTATCGCAGAATCTCATTTTTCCGTTCACTCTTGGCCGGAACACGACTATGCCGCGGTTGATATCTTTACCTGTGGCGAAAGCATCAGTTTTGATGCCGCTGTCGAGTCATTAAAAAATGGGATGCAATCTCGGAATACGATTATTTCCAGCGTGATGAACCGCGGTATTGTTTCTAATAACGGCATTGAACGCATGGTGCCAGTTTACGAAGGAAAGAAAGAATGCTATGCCATGGACTGGAAATCGCGTTTTGATGAGAGCCAAGCCTGGGGACTACAAGTTTCGGTGGATGTTTATAACTGTGCGCCAGAGATTATTCGCGGTGCAGACGAGATCAAACGTTATGTTTCTGAGCTCTGCAAAAAACTTGATATCAAGCGTCACGGCGATACCACCATCGTCAATTTTGGACACCATGGCGAACTTGAAGGTTTCACTATGACTCAGCTCATTGAAACCTCATTGATTTCTGGGCACTTTGCTAACAATTCAAATAATGCTTATATTGATGTTTTCAGCTGTAAATACTTTGAGCCGCGCGAAGTCGCTGAGTTCTCTATTGAGTTCTTTAAGGGCGCGCACTATCGTATGCAAGTTGCTTTACGTCGTTAACCTGGAGGAATTTTAATGGGATATTTTCTTAACGATAAATGGTTTGCCGAAACCAATGAGGGATTCGGAATCGCAGTTAAAATTGAGAAAAAACTTGAAGATTGCAAAAGCGAATTTCAGAAAATAGAACTGTACGATACCGTAAATCTTGGAAAGATGCTAGTACTCGACGGGGTCATTCAATTAACAGAATTTGATGAATTTGCATATCAAGAAATGATGGCACATTTACCATTGTTTTCCCATCCTGCGCCTAAAAAAGTCTTGGTTATTGGAGGTGGAGATGGCGGAGTGTTGCGAGAAATTGCTAAACATGACGTTGTTGAAACTATCGATATTTGTGAAATTGATGGCATGGTAATTGAATTTGCCAAAAAACATTTGACATCATTATCCTGTGGTTATGATGACCCGCGAGTTACGGTTCATGTCGCTGACGGCAGTGAATTTGTCAAAAACCATCAAGGTCATTACGACGTAATCATTGTTGATTCGTCAGATCCAATCGGACCAGGCGAATCGTTGTTCAATGAACCATTCTATCAAGGAATGCGTGATGCTTTGGCTCCTGGGGGCTTGATTGGCTCGCAGTCTGAATCAATATTTCTCCACATGCCGACAGTTAAATCTCTGCTGGGGATTACGAGTAGACTATTCAATGACTCTGGATATGGCATGTTTCAGGTTCCAACCTATCCTACTGGTACTATTGGTTGTTGTTTGGCCACTTTGGGCCCAGATTTCCGTAATCCGGTAAGGCGTCCTGACAAAGCGATCCAAAACAAGCTTAAGTATTATACTAATGATATTCATAAAAGCTGTTTTGCGTTACCTAATTTTGTACTGAATATCCTAAATCAGTCTTAGGAGTCCAGCACAAAGAGAATGACTGCGAGAGTCATTAGTAATGCTGCGAAAACTCTTTTGATAACCATGTTTCGTGAGATTTTGGTTTCAAGATAGCTATAGCCACGATGCGCCAACCAAGCTCCTAGTAACACTGAAATGATACCACGCGAAGATTGTAGGATATTACCAAAGATTGGGTTTGAGAGCATGAAACAGACGAATAAAAACATTACTCCACTATACCAAACGACTGAAAAACCGATGATTATCGGAATATCTTTTTTAGCTGGTTTGTTGATCATTTTTAGGAATAAGACCGCAACCGCTCCAGTCAATAAATAGCTTAATGCTGCTGCTAACACGCCGGATGCGGTGTGACCGGAATCCAGCGCAGTAATCAGTTTTTTTATATAAATATCTGACCAGGAATACCAAAAACACGCAGAAATTAAATAGATTAGCCCCAAGCGTGATACCGTTCCTCCAGACCAGTTGGAAAGCATCGCGCCCCCGACACAGAGTAAAACCGCAAGTAATTGCCAAGCATTACAACTGCCACCGTAAAAAGATATCGAAAGTAGAGCAACAATAACAATTTTCAGAGCTAGCAATGGGGACAGCCTAGACGCTTCAGCGTGTTTCAATGCCATGAAAAATGAAAATTGACCAATTAGATAAAAGAGGCTACACGCAATTAATGGCCACCAATATTGCTGGAGTGGCGGGATTGGCACATAAGGGATAAGAAACAGTAGCAGAACCACAGAAAATAACCCCATAACCAAATGGGCACATAGCAACAACTGAAATGATCCGCCTCCACCAGCGATATAACGTTTGGAGAAAATATATGAACAGGACTGTGCAAATGCAGCTAAAAGTCCAAATAATATCGCTCCAAACATCTTTTACTCCAATAAAAAACGCCCGTTTTGAAACGGACGTTAGGTTTTCTAATTCAACTATTAAGCATGTGGACTAAACGTTCGCATGTCATATAAATACTATCGGTAATTCGCGCGCGCATTATGCGCGCGCGAATTGAGAACTTAAGTTAGGTTATTTATCCTTCATTATTTTTTCTTCAGTCGGCGTCAAAGTTTCGATTTTAGTAGCGGTGCTGTCAAGATTATCATTAGGGTTAATGTCGTCACCCCTTACAATTATGGGTTTGTCGAAGCTGCGCTCGCTTGAATCAATTGGAGTGATCTGTTTTAGAGTCGGCGATGTCATATCCTCTTTCTTAATTGATTCGCTCTTTTTAAGGATTTCTCTATCGCCTAACTTCGGTTCATTGTCAATTTTTGTTTCTTGGCTGGTGCCTTGTTCAATAATTTCCGGCATCGCTTGTCTACTCGGCGTCGAAATTGCGATATATTTCAAAATATGTGGGCTGTTGTTAATAAAGCGTATTTGAACTTCGGCTGGGATGTAAATAGAAATACCTTCGCGCAATTCATATGCAGTTCCATTGATGTTCATCATGCCGCCACCAGCAGTCACGAAGATTATTTGGGATACACTTTGAACAAACAGCGCACTACTATCGCCAGGTGATATCAGTATTACACGAACGTCATAATCGCCAGGTAAGTTTTCGGCTGTGCCAATGAAAACTGGAAAAACCCGTGCATTACCCAGATCAAGGATGCGGTCGGAATTGATTTCATATAAATCTTTGAAAATAATTTGGGAGCCGTCTACTTTGCGTAATTCGACATCCTGGGGTTCTACGGGTTGTGGGCTGAGACAACCGAACATAGTTAAGCATAGCGCGACAGCTCCGGAATAAATCAATGCACGTTTCATAATCTAAATCTCCTAATTTTAAGGGGGCAGGTTCGATACTTTTGTGAAAAAACGAAACCTACTTACAGTTAACTTTATAATAGCTTATTAAATATAGTTTCCCGTATCTATTAAGCAAACTAAATTAAAGGAAACAGATACGAGAAATACATTGATCAAAGCTTTCTTGGCCGCTAAGAATATCAATTTCTATCCTCAAAAAATAAAACGGTGGACTTTCACCGTTAATCAGAGGCATCCGCACGGCATCTTTCTCGGTTGTCATAATTATTTCCGCACCAGTTTCAATTGCCAAGTCTCTGAATTTGATAAGTTCATTTTCGGTGAAACGATGGTGATCGGCAAAACGACTGGTTGCAACGACTTCTGCGCCGTGTTCAATCAAAAAAGCTTCAAAGCTTTCAGGACGCGCAATTCCAGAAATCGCCGCGATTTTGCGGCCTCGCATGAATTCTAAATTTTGACGCTTACCACGATCATAAACCATCTCAACATATTGCGGTCTATGGCAGCACTCAATAATTTCGGCACGACGATTATGGCGGCGCATAAAAGTTTTTAGATGACGTAAGTGATTTCCACCATTTGATTTAGTTAAAAAGATATAGTCAGCACGTCGAATATTTTTTATTGGTTCGCGCAACAAACCCCGCGGCAGTACATGGTGATTGCAAAATGGATCAGTGGAATCTACTAAAAGGATATTGATATGCGACATCAAATCAAGATACTGGAAACCATCATCCAAGATCAAGGTATCGGTTTGAAAGTGTTCAATGGCATATAGCCCAAGCCGAACTCGATCCTTATCGACGAGAACTGGCACCCCTTTAAGATTTGTCGCCAACATGTAGGGTTCGTCACCGGCATAAGTGGAATCAAGCAACAGTTTTTTCCCGTCCGATACCACCTTGATTGGGGCCTCTAATTTTCTCTTGCCAAACATGTGAGTAAGTTTAAACCATAACGAGCGTTGTTTACTGCGATAGCCGCGGCTTAATACCGCAACTTTACGCCCTTTCTGATGTAATGTTTTGGCAAAAACCTCTACTACTGGAGTTTTTCCAGTTCCACCGCAACTTAGGTTACCAATACTTACTACTAGGCAACCAATTGCTCGATTTCGAATGACTCTTTTATCGTACATCCACAAACGGAACTGGCTACCCATCCGGTAAAAACGTGAGCAGATAAATAAGAAAACCGTCATTACACGGTCGAACCAACCTTTTCGTTGTTCTAAGATTAAGCCAATAAAATATTGCTCGAGATTTTCAACAAGATGGCGAATTTTCATTATTTATCAGGCTGTATTATGACGTTATGCTGGTCTAGTTCTTTGAAGAAAGATGCAGGTCCATCCCAAAGCACCACCTTGAGAAATTTAAAAGGTAATCCAACCACAAATGCCAGCGGATAGGTAAAACATCGTACTGTAACTCCGGCAGCTTCCAACGCTTGATAGTCGGCGCCGCCAAAGAAATGTATCGTACCTGCAGTCAGGGCAGCAGGGACTGAGCCGGCAACCAGCCCTAAATAATTTCCAACATCTCCGGGAATAGAAACAAACATACCATCAGAACGGTAATCTGTATAAAATAGACGGTCTAACTCACCCGGTTCCTGGTGTTTACTCGCACCAAAAACAGCAGTCGTACAAACTAGAAATATCAAAATAAGGATTGTATCAATTTTCACAAAAACAAAACCTCCTTGCCAATATAAATAATCAAAAATAGTAGTTTTACGATACATATTTTACTAGAAAATATTTTTCTAGATAACTCTGCGGCTAATTGTATCAGGATATCAAATAGAATAATCAAAGACTCCGCGTTCGCCTTGCCTAGTTTGATAAATATTCATGATGTCCTGCAGAGTCACCGCAGCCAATGCTTTTCTAATCTCAAAGTTAACCTTCTCCCAGATCTCACGGGTAGCACATTTGCCCATGTTCTCGCATTGATCTGAGGAAGCAACACAATCAACAATGCTGATAGGTCCTTCCATTGCTTCAACAATATCCAAAGCGGTCAAAGTTTCCGGCAACCTTACTAACTGCAAACCTCCGTTTACGCCACGAACTGAGTGAATGAAACCAGCTTCACGCAATGAAGTTATTAATCGGCCGAGGTATTTTTGGGGAATCTCTTGGGATTTAGAAATATCGCGAATTAATCGTCTCGGTTGCGCTTGATGTAGTGCCAAGTCAAGCATAATCCGCAATCCATAGCGTCCTTTTGTCGAAATTTTCATCACATTAACTCATCCTAAATTATTTGTATACTATTACAGTAATCAATAATCCGAAAATTACAATATAAAAACGGGCGTTACCACAAGTAGTGGCACGCCCGTGTTTATGGTTTCTATGTGATTAGTTACAGCAGCATGGGTAAATTGCGCACTCGCCCAGTTCTTCCTCAATCCGGATCAACTGGTTGTATTTTGCAACACGATCAGAGCGGCTCATTGAGCCAGTTTTAATCTGACCAGCATTAACCGCTACAGCGATATCTGCAATAGTAGTATCCTCAGTTTCGCCTGAGCGATGCGAGATTACTACAGTATAACCTGCTTTATGTGCCATTTCGATAGCATCCAAGGTCTCAGTCAAAGTACCAATTTGGTTTACTTTAATCAGAATTGAATTGGCAGCGCCCATCGCAATGCCTTTTTCGAGATACTTGACATTGGTAACAAACAGATCATCGCCGACCAGCTGACACTTCGCGCCAATTTTGTCGGTCAATAATTTCCAGCCATCCCAATCGTTCTCATGCATACCGTCTTCAATTGAATCAATTGGATATTTTTCAATTAATTCCGCAAGATATTCGACTTGTTGAACGGCATTGCGCTTGGCTCCGCCTTTACCTTCAAATTTACTGTAATCGTAAATTTTCTTACTCGCATTGTAAAATTCAGAAGCAGCACAATCTAGAGCAATTGTGATATCTTTGCCCGGCTCAAGTCCTGCTTTTTTTATCGCAGAAATAATACAATCCAAAGCTTCAGTGGTACCAGATTTGAATGCTGGAGCGAAACCGCCTTCGTCACCAACCGAGGTACTTAACCCTTGTTCGTGTAGAATTGCTTTAAGATTATGGAAAACCTCTGCACCCATCCGGATAGCTTCGTGAACACAGCATGCGCCAATCGGACGAATCATGAATTCTTGGAAGGCAATGGTAGCATCAGAATGAGATCCGCCATTGATGATATTCATCATTGGTACTGGTAGAGTTTTGGCGTTGACGCCACCGATATAACGATACAATGGAATATCAAGATAATTAGCCGCAGCTTTGGCTACTGCCAATGAGACGCCTAAAATTGCATTGGCTCCGAGTTTTTTCTTGGTCGGCGTGCCGTCAAGCTCAATCATCATGGTATCGATACCAACCTGATCTAGCGCGTCCATTCCTTCAATTTCAGGAAAAATAACTTCATTAACGTTTTTAACTGCTTTTAAAACACCTTTGCCTAAATAGCGTTTTTTATCACCATCGCGCAGTTCAACTGCTTCGTTTTCTCCAGTGGAAGCACCGGAAGGCACTGCTGCAGAGCCAAAAGCTCCACTTTCAAGGGTTACATCCACTTCAATCGTAGGGTTACCACGTGAGTCGATAACTTCTCTTGCATGAACATCGTAAATTGCTGACATTTTCGTTCCTCAATTTTTAGGTTTTGATTTGAATTAACGACACCAAGTCATTATTGTTGTTGAATATATACCACGCATTAACCAAGTTCAACAAAATAAATGATTTTTGATGATTTTTTCAACTAGTAAACCTGATTTCGCTTCGGCTTGGGCAGTTCTGCGCGTCGATACCACGCTTGATCGGCAGGTCGCCGAAATACTTCCCGAAACACCGCCAGTTTGGAGCCCTGAGTATCTCCGTAAGAGCTGGGATCAACGCCGCCAGCCCAGCGTAACTTTTCCATGGGCTAAAAGCCTGATCATTATGGCAATTCCTTTTCGGAACCTGCCAGCAGTAGCATTGCCAGCAATTGCGGATGGTTCTGAATTCGCGGGAAAAGTCAGTGGTTACGCTTCGCGCGTTGATTACCACCGCGCAGCGCCACAAATGCTTTCCTCTTTGCATTACGGTAATCGCTGTGAAATTGTCGTCGATACCAAACCGTTAGCTGAAAAAACATTAGCAACTATCGCTGGAATCGGCAGCATCGGGTTGAATAATTGCCTGTTGTTACCGGGTTCTGACAGCGGATGCTTTATCGCATCAATCTTAACTGACGCTGAATTACCGGAATTACGCCTGCCAAGAGTTGATTACTGCACCAAATGTCGACAATGCCTTGATAACTGTCCAAACCAGCACTGTAACCCAACTGAATGTATCAGCGCGTTGACTATGGAAAGACGCGGGGAATTGACTACAGAGGAACGCCATTTAATCGGTGATTGGATTTTTGGCTGCTCAAAATGTACCGCTGCTTGTCCAGGAACACAATTACCAACCGATTTTAATCTTGATTTAGAATGGTTATTGATGACTTCATCTGGCGAAGTGGCTCGTTGCATCCGCGATACCCCGCTCAACTACGCGGGGATTCAGTTATTGCGCAGGAATGCGCTTTACGTGCTGGCACGCCGCGGCACTCCACGCTGCCGTAATTTGATCGAACAATTTTCTAAGACCACCGGAAGTCAATTTCTGAAGCAACTTAGTGCTGATTTGTATTATTCGTCATAGTTCAAGTAAACGAATAGCGTTCTCTTTCGCAATCTTTTGGAATACAATTTCGGTAATCTGGCCACTTGCGCGCAGTTCCAACATGAATTTTGCTAAACCAGGAATATTGCCATCGGGAGGACTGCAAATATCGAGACCAAACATCAATTTGTCTTGAAATTCATCAAGAAATCTAACTGCATATTCGGGGTCACGCGTGAGCGCATTACACCCGCTACCGGCGGACAAATCGCCATAAAGGTTTGGATACCGCCTCAGCATTTTAGGCACTACGCCTTCGCGAACAATTTTTCCTTTCGGATAACCAGCGCGGTCGGAGACCATGTCTAATTCGCCAATTTCAGCCCAAAATGCCTGCGAATGTGCAAAAATCTTTAAATCTGGAAACATCCCTAAAGCTTCACAAAGCATTGGTAAACCCGGTTCATCATAAATACCGTAAGTATGATCCAAACGATGTCCGATATGAATAGTCATCGGCAAGCCGCTGATTTCGACATGACGGAAAAAGTTAAGCACAAACGGATCGCGAATAGGCATATTACAGATAACTTCGCCAATACCTTTGGCGCCAATCTCTTTGTATTTCAGGATTACTTCACTTAACGGCGCATGTGGCGAGTTATTTATGGCACGCGGGTGAATGTTGATAAATGGAATAAAACGTTCGGGAAAACGTTCTGCAGACTCCAAAATATCTTCGTTAGATTGCGAAAGGTAAAACTCTGGCCCGATTAGCGGCATAATAACCGCTTTTTCGACGCCGATACGATC
Organism: Lentisphaeria bacterium UBA7640; assembly: GCA_002483765.1. Lineage (GTDB taxonomy): Bacteria > Verrucomicrobiota > Lentisphaeria > Victivallales > Victivallaceae > UBA7640. The sequence goes on from DLIO01000027.1 coordinate 26,709, forward strand.
ATAATGTGCAATCAGTTGTTCAGGGGTTGGAAACGGTTTCCGACCGTCAAGTTGCAAAAAGGGCTGTTTATAAGCATGAGCATGGACATCAATAAACATAATATTTTCTCCTATAACAAAACTGTTATAATTAGATCCGATAATTTTTCAATTCAACGACTACCTGATTAAGATAAACGCAAAAAGAAAATCTGCAACATTAATAGATTACTAAAAACGTTGCAGATTATTTTATTCGAGATTAATCAGAAATTATTTCTGGACAATCGGATTGGTGCGAATATCTGTAGATGCTTTTTGAGGCAACGGATTTTGCTTGTGCGCTTCTTCCATGATGAAAATTTGGCGACGCACTTGGTCTAATTTAATCTCCGCTTCAGCGCCGTTGGCCAATACGTCATAAAGGTTGGCGTATAACGAGCGCACCATGCCACTAAAACCAGTTTCATTGCTATTAGGATCGGCGTATTCCCAGCTTTCCTGATGCCACGGAATACTATCTTTACAATAGCCACGATTGTCGCTCCACGGTTTCCACTGAGTATGATTAGGTGCTTCTTCAGGAAGATAGTATTTCCATTTTAGACCACTGGGCCCACCGGTCAAACCGCCAAGAGTCCCACTGATATTATACATTTCACCCTGAGGATAGGCTTGCAACGAACTGATGCACACTTCAACAACAGGACGATTTTTGCCACTCAATACAAGCAAGCAGAAGTTTTCGGCATCGCCTTCAAACGGGAAATGATTAGCATACATTTTGCTGAAAACTTCAGGATATTCTTCGCCAAACAACACTACGGCTTGGTCTACAGGATGTGGTCCGGTATTTCGCAAATTGCCAGCCAATTCCGATTGCATTGTTTGCCAGTCCCAACGGCGGGCAAACCCACTCCAGTTGCTGCGAATATAAACAATATCGCCAAGGACGCCTGATGCAATAATTTCACGTATTTTAATGAAAAATGGATAGAAACGGGAATTCTGAAATGGATAAAATGTTGCATTGTTTTTTTTAGCCAATTCAACCAATTCGTCAAAATCTTTTACTGTCGGTGCTGAAGGTTTTTCACTCAAAGTGTTAATTCCTTTGCTTAACGCCAACCGCGATGCTTCCACATGAAAACGACTCGGTGTAGCATTAACAAAAAGATCAATTTTAGCATCTTCCAGCATCGCGCGATAATCATCATAAACTTTACAGTTGAATAACTCTTTGGCATCTTGACAACGTTCCGGAAAACTATCCGCCGCCGCCACAACTTCATATTTGTCCAAATCATTTTTCAGCCAGTTACAATGAATGCCCCAGCCACTACGTCCCAGTCCACCGACTCCGACTCTAATCTTTTTGCTCATGATTTCCTCACTTGTTTTATTAAACCGGTTTTTATATTATTATTTATTTTAAACCGGTTGATTAATTATATTTTACAGCCAATCTGATTTAAATCAAGTAAAAAAAGCGAAAAAATCTGAATTTATTTTATAGTGTGTGATAAAAAAGATCGAAATGGTTGAATTTGAATTCGACGGTGATATTTTTATGTTTTCATATCTTGTTCAAACCACATCTCGGAAATTCATTTATGGATATTAAAAAAATAAAATATGCAGTTATTGGCTATCCAGTAGGCCACTCATTGTCACCGCAGATGCAAAATGCGGGCTTTGAAGCAATTGGCGCCGGCTCTCCCTATATAAAAGTAGAAGTCGCCGCTGGTTATTTAGAGGGATTCGTTGATTTTGCGCGACAACATTTAAACGGTTTCAACATCACTGTACCGCACAAGCAAAATATTATTCCTTTTTTAGATGAGATTGAACCAAATGCGCAACGTGGAGGGAGCGTTAATACAGTAATCATCAAGAACGGCCAGCTCTATGGCTGTTCTACCGATGGCTATGGATTAGAGATGGCTCTGGATGAAGCATTTAAACTAAAAGTCAAAGACGCTTCAGTACTGTTTATTGGTTGCGGTGGTGCCGTCAAAGGGGTTTCTTTTTATTTTGCTTCGCAGAGTGCGGCAAAGCTTTTTTTTGTTAACCGTACGGTTCAAACTGCCGAGATTTTGGGCACTGAACTGCGTTCTAATTTTCCCGGTTTGGAAACCGCATGCTGCGCGATCAACGACGATTCTAGAATCGCCGAATTTGCAAAACAAGCCAACGTTGTTATTCAGGCAACCAGCCTAGGTTTAAATCCGCAAGATCCAATGCCGGTTAACCCAGAATTGATTAAACATTTACCGTATTACGATACCATTTACAAACCAACTGCGCTGTTGACCAAGATGCGGGAATTGGGTGCATCGACTGCGGACGGACGGACGATGCTTCTGCACCAAGGAGCGCGTTCATTTGAGATTTGGACGGGGCAATCGGCACCATTAAATGAGATGCGACGGGCTCTCGAAGAGGGCATTAATTCCAGGACTTCCACATCTAAGACGTGGCTTTTAAGCGATCTACTTAATACAATTATTTGAGGATCAAACAATGTACGATTATCCATTTTTGCCAGAATTAATGCCGCTTTGGTATATTTTTATTTTCATTTTCGGATGTTGCATTGGCAGTTTTCTGAATGTTTGTATCTGGCGCATTCCGCGCGGCGAATCTGTAGTGACCGCGCCATCTCATTGTCCGAAATGCAATCATGGCATACGCTGGTACGAAAATATTCCTCTGCTCAGTTATTTAGCGCTGCGCGGTAAATGCAGTTCCTGCAAGATGCCGATTACGATTCGTTATTTTCTGGTCGAACTGATTACCGGGATATTTTATCTATTGATCTTTTATCGAATCACGTCATCCAATCAGCCATTGAGTTTGTTGCCGGTTTATTTTGGTGTGACTATGTTGATAATTTGTACTGCGGTAATCGATTTTGAACACACGATAATACCGGATCGAACCACCTATCCTGCAATGATTTTAGGCGTCATTTGTGCGCTGGTTTTCCCGGAAACCTGGAGTACATCAAGCCACTTTACTGCCGTAGGATTTTCGCTGGCAACGATGATTGGTTACGGATTAATTATGGGACTATTTTCTATTGTCGGCGAAAAAATATTCAAGCAAGAAGCTTTGGGTTGGGGCGATGTTAAATACATGGCGGCAATTGGCGCATGTTTAGGACCGCTCGCCGCTTTCTTTGTGCTTCTGATCGGTTCCATTCTCGGAACTATAATTGGAACAATCTTACTACTTTCTAGCAAGAAACGCAACGCTGGACGTATGGCGATTCCATTCGGTCCATTTTTAGCGATTGCTACTGCGCTATGGATGTTTATTGGAAAAGAGTTTTGGTGCTATCTTTTTCCATTATAACCAGCCGTTAATCTGTTGGTTTAAATAATGTAACTTGACTTTGAATTCGCGCGCGCATAGATAG
>DLIO01000150.1 GCA_002483765.1 Lentisphaeria bacterium UBA7640
TATCAAGACACAAAGATGTTCCCTCTTATTTTGAAATCTAAAAAAGCAATCCGTGCTGTCCGCGAACAAAAATACAAACTTGTCTGCTTAAATGACAACATACATATTCGGAACTACGATAAAATGCTCAAAGAATTAAAAGCATCTTTTGAAAGTATTCTCCCAGAAAAGTCGAGCTTTGAATTGTAATATTGTCTCTATCCTACAGTTCATAACCCGATTTTTCAGGAAAGAGAGCTTCTAAAAAGGGCTTCACCCTCTCACGATCTTTATCTGTTGCCCGATGAGTATCGTTCAGACAGAAAAGCACTGGATTATACGACATGATATAATCCATAAAATCAGGTTTTTGCAGCCGGATACGACAAGATTCTTTTCGGCTCACGTAACGGAGCACTCCCCTTTTTTTTACCAAGGCATAGTATAAGTAAACGATCCGTTGGATGTCGTGTTCGCTTCTCAGGTGATTGATCAGGGTCGATAAAATCTCATTCCTGAAATCTTTTTCTACCACGTTTCTGTAATCTGTTTTCAGATACGAATCTATATTATGGTGCGGAGTTCCGGAATAATATTTCCCAAATTTCTCTTTGATTAATCCGGCTGCTCTGTCAATGGTCTTTCGATAGATATTGGTAGGAATATTGAATAACCCCCTAATTCGACTCATCCACTTTCCTAAAAATGCACGTTGCAACCGCACAATCGGCATTCCTTCGGAATTAAAAAAGAATTCAGGACCTATTTCAGCATTGAAAAACATATCGTCGTTAGCGTAAAGAAAATGCTCCGATAAGCCGGGAATTTTATATAAAAAATGTTCAATGATAACCGAGTTGTAACATGGCAAGGCTTCGGGCGGAATAAGCGCACGGATATCTATGATTTCCACCTTTTCGTTTTTCAGATTAAGCCATTTGGGCTTTTGCTCATCGGTAACGATAAAAACTTTCCGGATCCAGGGAGCATATTTCTCTGCAGAACGCAGTGAATATCTTAATTCATCATTGTCGGCGATACGCGCCTTTGAAGTGGCTTCGATATTCAAGCCGGTTTTATTCTCTAAATATTCTCTTTTTTTGGCCAACCATTCCGGGTCACTACCATCGACCCACAGATAAACCAGATCTATTTCATATGGACTCATATAGCTTTTCATACTCTTCGAAATGGTTGTTAGTCGAAAATGATTCCGCATATTGTTTTTCTTTCCGCATCCATTCTTTGTCGTTATAAAATTCCTCCAAGTTACTATCTATTAGAGATTTCATGGAGTATGCATCAAAATGGTCCCAGAAATAAGCAAACTGTCCACCAATTTCTTTCAGGCTTGTTTCCGCTGAAGAGAACACCGGTTTTCCAAACTGCATGGCTTCAATTACCGGCAACCCAAAGCCTTCAAACAACGAAGGAAAAAGAAAAGCCTCGCAGTTCTTATACATCCATATTTTTTCCTTATGCAGAATTCCACCAAGCAAGGTAACGTTCGTTATTTTCTCATTTTTGATGCGTTCTTTCATCATCAGGGCATACGCATTCTTTTTCTTTTTTTTGGCTTCAGTACCCGCGACATAAAGATGTTTTTCAGGATATAACTTCATTAAATCAAGCAAGACGTGGAAGTTTTTCTTTTTCCGCAAAGCACCAATAGAGAAGAAAAAAGGCGTTTTGATATCGATACTGGGTTTAGAAGCCAGACTTTCATTAAAAGGCTCTACGTAATTGTAAATCACGCTGCATTTCTTTCCGTTAAGGTTCAGATTTCTCTCTACTTCTTCTTTGGTAAAGTGAGAAATACAAACCAGTTGATTTGCCCGGTCTATTTTCCCCTGGATTTGACGGTGTTTTCTGTATCGGCTAAATCCTTTTCTTTCGTACAGATAGTTCAGATCATGGAATGTCAGTATCTGTTTTGTGCCGGAATAGAAAGGCCTGAACTTGCTTAACTGATGTGTCGAGTGCCAAACATCAAACTTTGGAAATAAAAACGGAAACCGTCTTTTGAGTCGTTTGGATGATGAAAGGTAGTTGACCTCGTTGCCAAACTTGCCCATCATATCGTCAGGAACCAGCAATGTAAGAGAATAACGAGCAGTTCCTTTTTTATAATTATTCTCAAAATATTTGCCGTAAGTCAACGCTATCTGTCCAAACCCACTGTATATATTATTCAGGGCTGATAAATCAACCAATACCTTTCTCATTAGCTTTTTTTAAAATTTATATCCGCCCCCCACAACCGATTAAAAGGATGTATATGCAACGCAACAACCCTATCCTGTCAGGCAGAAAGGCAAGATGCATCTATTTAATACCATCCACTTGAAAATATTGATCCAAAGATAATAAAAAAAGTAGCGATAATACCGGCCATTGTCCGATAACTATAAAATGTGCAACACTATTTTTTTATTAAAATAAAAAAAGAAAAAATTGATATTGTCCACAATTAATCTTGCAAGAATTTTACTATTTTTGTCAGATACTACAAAACATGTATGCTATGAAAGAAAATGACGGAAAACAAAAAATTTCGCGA
>DLIO01000115.1 GCA_002483765.1 Lentisphaeria bacterium UBA7640
GTATTATAATGTCTACTCGACATGAATTTTTAACAAAAAATGAACCCGAAATTAAGATGGAGGAATGGAAAATGTTTAATTTGTTGAGTCCTAGAACAAGGCGATTGAACTCAAAATTTACCCTTGTGGAATTGCTGGTTGTAATCGCGATAATCGCAGTTTTGGCTGCAATGTTACTACCGGCGTTAAACCAAGCACGTGAGAAAGCCAAATCTATTTCCTGTACTGGTAATCTCAAGCAACTTGGGACGGCCGTTCTTGGGTATACCAGTGATTATCAGGATTATGTGCCTAACGCACAAGTATCGCCATATAACGGTGCCTTATCTGGAGGTGCATGGGTAGCTCAATTTTATCCTTACGTAAAGAATACAAAAGTGTTTACGTGTGATTCGAATACTAGGATCAAAGATTTTGCAGTGCCAGAACAGTCTGGGATATCGTTGAATTTTCTTGGCGTTTCAGAAGGGAAACCATCTTTGGCATATGGTTATAATAGTGATTTTGCAAATTTATCACCCAATAGCCCTTATGCTGGAGTGACTGCTCGAAAAATCACTATGACTAAATATATATCGGAGACTATGATCATGCTGGAAACTGGACCAGTTAGCGTTGGAGGCAATGTTGAATCTGAGGCAGACTCATATTATACAGATAACCGGAAGGGTTTCGATTTTAGACACAGCAAATCGATGAACGTATTGTTCCTTGGCGGTAATGTTGGAAACCGTAAATGGGGAACGATCATAGGCCGAGTTGGTGGCGCTGGTATTATTGCCTTGTCTGCACAAAAAGTGCTCGAATCGAAGTTTTGGCATCGTTATGAAAATGCCAAAACGGCGGCAAGTCCATACTAAGAAATCGTCAAAATAATTTTTAACCATGATCCAATATGTTGTTGGATCGGCATTACCAAAAGGATATTTATGAAAGCAAAAAGATGTTTATTATTCGTTGTTATCGCGCTTACTATGGGATTAGCTTATGGACAGGGAAACAAATTGGTTGGCGAGACGTGGAAACCTTACTTGGTGACGGATTTCGGAGCCAAAGGCGATGGCAAGACCGATGACACTGATGCTATTCAACGTTGTATCACTAACGTAGAAAAGAAAAATTATAAATACTACAAAGCAGTAACTGCTTATCCTGAAATCGTTTTTCCAGCTGGCCACTATCTAATTTCACGTCCGTTAGTAATAGCGGCCACCGAAAGGGAAAGGAACTTGTCAATCCGCGGCGAGGGGAAGGTCGTAATCGAACAGAGAAATTCAGATAAAGATATATTTTATATGCATAACGGCTATCTTCAGTCGGTCGAAAACATTACTTTCAGTGGCGGAAAAACCCAGATTAAGTTTTTTTCGCGTAATCTAAACCGAGCACAATTGTTAGTGAGAAATTGTCACTTTCTCGATTCATCGGATTACGCAATTGATGATTCTCTGAAAGGAGTTCATCATTTAAAGATTGTCGATCCCTACGAGATTGAATGGAAAAACTCGTTACCATATGCAAAAGAAGTGGATGTTAGTGCTTTTCCTGATGTGTTTTATACCTCAAGCGTTCTACATATTGATAATTGTGAATTTATTAATTGCATGAAAGTCGGTAGACTTTTTGCAGACTGGGGAATTATCAGCAATAGCAAGATTATCACCAATCCGGCGATGAACGGGGCGGCAATATATTCACGTGGTGTACTTAAAATTAAAGATACCAGTTGTTTTGCCAAAACTAAGACAGGCGCAAATCAGCGTTTCGTTGATAATATCAATGCTGGAGTAATGTTGCATCGAGTAAATATTGATACTGATGGGATTGGGTTCTGCCCAATTTATAACCGTCGTGTTTATGATAATGGTGGTCTTTATAATGTTTACGCGGTAATTGATGAATGTAATATCAAGGCAGCTGGTTCAGCAGAAAATAGTTTTGTTTATTGCGAAGAAGTGCCCAATTTAATTAGCATCACCAATTCCAAAGAGATGTCGGGCAAACAAGTTCCGGCAGTGAATTTTCGGATGCCCGTAACCAAGGCTTATTTGCAGTACGTTTCATTTCCCGAACTGGTCAAACGTTTACCAGAATTGTCGCAGATATATGGTTATATGGTGAAAATGCCACGCATCTACACTATTGATAAAGTCAAATATCAGTATAATTTTGCATTCGCTCTTCATAATAATAAAAATCTTGATTGTAAGCTGCCTCAGGTACTGGAGCCGTTTGTGAATAAGGTTTTATCCGTGAAGGCGATGTCTGGTTTTAAGACCAAGACCAGTCGAGTGAATCGTGAAATGATGAAAAAACCTTCAACTATCAATGTTCGTAGTTTTGGCGCGGTCGGCGATGGACGCGCTGATGATACAGGGGCAATTCAACAGGCGATTGATGTGGCAGCTGCAAAAAATGCAGAATTGATTTTTCCAGCTGGGTTGTATAATATTTCTAAGACGTTGACGCTTCCAAAAGACATCTCAATACATGGGGCAGGGAGTGCTTGTTTTAAGAGCAATAATGGTACAAAAACCCTTTTCTCCGGCAAAGGAGTGCGTCAAGTCTCTTTTTTTAATATCGGTTTTTCTAATGTTGAAAATGGTATTGATTTGACCACTTCGGCTTCTGAGAAGGCTAATATACTTTTAGACCATTGTTATTTTTCAGGTATTTCAGCAGTTGCTGTTAAATGTCTTTCGGGAAACGGTGAAGTTGGCGAACAAAATCGTACGGAATTGCGCATCACTGATTGTGTTTACGGTTTGCCTGGTCAAGCAGTAATCAGTAATGCTAAAAATACTTTATTTGACTATAATTGGATTTCGCTGGTTAAAGAAGCTCAAGAAGGTGCTTTCGTAAATAAAGGCACTATGCAAATTATCGATAGTATTGGTGTGCCGAGTGTTAATTCAACCGCATTATGGATTAAAAACTATCATGAATTGATGTTAGACAATATGAGGTTCGGTGGGGAAGGGCGTTTTAAGAAAAAATTGATTGAAAACAATAGTCAGACGGGGAGAATTTATATGCGGTACTCGTGGCTTTCCTGTACCCGAGGAACGGTTATTACTTGCAATAAAGTTCCAGAAATTATTACTCTTTTTGCCAATTTTGGCCCACCTGCTGAGGCATTACAGATTATGCTGGCTATGAAAGAGGACGCCAAGGGCCAAAAGACCGATTTTCTTCACGAAAGTTGTAATATTATTCCGACTAATTTTGAATGAGTATTATACTATAGGTTTTAAAATCCGAACCATCCGGGGTTTTAAATTGAAAAAGGACGAAACATTATTGACACGATTGTTGATGCTAGTTCCTCAATAGTTAGGAACTAAACTAGCCAAAGACACCTTTGGCTTGTTGCAAGTTTTTAGCCACACACAATAAGGGAGATTTAGTAATGGCCAATAAGGGAGATTTAGTAATGGCAAAGAACAGTTTGGCATGGAACAGAAGTGAAACTGACGCGAAGTTGAATGATTTACTTTCTACTTTGGCCGAGGAGTATGCGGTTTTCGAAAATGGAAACGGCAAAAAACTTAAATTTGTTTCAGCAGATAATTCAGAGATATTGAAGGTTCGCGAAGAAGCAGAAAACGTGGTTATTGAATACGGTTCCATCGCTGCGGCAACGCGCGGAATTGGCCATGCGTTGGCTGGTGAAAGTGTTGACGAAGATTGCGTTTTCAGCACACTTGGGATTATGCTGGATTGTTCGCGTAATGCAGTTATGACTGTGCCATATCTGAAGAAATGGCTCCGGCGTCTGGCATTGATGGGCTACAACATGGTTATGCTTTATGCTGAAGACACTTACCAACTTCCAGGCGAACCGTATTTCGGCTATATGCGAGGTGGTTACACGCTCGAAGAGATGCAGGAAGTCGATGATTATGCCGCTAAATTAGGCATTGAAATGGTTGCCTGTATTCAAACTCTTGGACATCTTGAACACGTTATTCGCTGGGGGCATGCATATGGCGACGTCACCGACACTGATCGCGTGCTTTTGGTGGATGAAGAAAAAACCTACGATCTGATTACCAAAATGTTGGATTTTTGGGGTAAGGCGTTTCGTTCACGGCGCATTCATGTTGGAATGGACGAAACTCATGACCTCGGGCGCGGGCGTTTCATGGACAAGTTTAGTTATGAACACGGCTTTGATATTTTTAACCGCCATTTAGCCAAAGTTACTGCGATTTGTCAAGATATTGGGCTTAAACCGATTATCTGGTCGGATATGTATTTTCGCATGGGTAATCCAAACCAAGATTATTATGACCCAAAAACAGTCATTCCTGAAGATGTCAAAGCAATGATTCCGTCTGATGTTACTCTGTGTTACTGGGATTACTATCACCGCGATGAGGAGTTTTACAGCGATTGGATTCGGCGTCATCGCGATCTTGGACATGAACCGCAGATGGGTTCCGGTGTCTGGACGTGGTCTTGTATGTGGTACGATCACGAACAGACCGTTGCTACGGTAACGCCGTGTTTGAACGCCTGCCGCAAAGAGAAAGTTAAAGAGGTTTATTTCACGATGTGGGGCGATAATGGCGCTTACTGCGAATACGATTCTTCGTTAGCCGGACTGGCCTGGGCGGCGGATATTTCCTACGGTGGCAAAGGCACTGATTCTGACGTTACACCGCTATTTGAGACCGTCTGTGGTGGTTCTTACAAAGATCAATTAATCGCGTCAGAAATTATAGTCGCCTTGAAAAAGAAGGATTATGCAGTCAGGTTTTTAACTTCTTTGATTATCTGGGATGATCCGATGTTCGGTATCGTCTGGAATGAATTCAAGCACTATGACAAAGATATTTGGACTACCATCAATAACAAAATGACCGAGATTTATCAGTCCCTAGCACCGTCTGCCGGTAATATCGATGCGGGAGATATTGACTACGTTCGCAGTATTTGCGATTTTATAATCAAGAAAATTGCATTGCGCAAGAAATTACTGCAAGCTTACCAAGCTAAAGATAAGACGGTACTCGCTGAAATTATTACTGAAAACGTGCCGGACTGCATTGTTTCATTGGAAACCTTAACTACGCTGTTCCGTCGTCAGTGGCTACGTCGTAACAAACCGTTTGGTTTAGAGATTATGCAGATTCGTTTTGCCGGGCAGGCTACTCGCCTGAAAGAGACGGCGCAACGGATTCAGGAGTTACTTGACGGAATCATTGCCTCGATCCCAGAAATTGAGGCTCTGGAAGCCAATCCGCACCCGGTGGGGCAAATCGATAAACGGTACGCTCGAAATATTTCGGGCAGTATCATTTAATCAAAAAATCACCTAGATTCTAAATGTTATGAATATTGCTTCAAAAGGTATACGCCTTTCTGCTGTCGCAGAAATAATTACTGATATACGACATGAGGTTCGAAAATGAGGATGTTGTTTTTTGACGCATCCATAAATCCGCGGACGCAGGCTTCCATAAAAAATAAAAGGTTGAATGTAGCACAGACAAGAATGTCTATGTTATTTTGTTTCCTTCCTTTGTGCCTTTACACCATGTCGAATGATCGTGGCGCGTAAGCCTTCCCTTCCCATTATTAGGGTTCAATTTTTAAACCATGTTGCATGACGTGGAGTGCTTATTTTTTAATCATGTCGCATGACGTGAAGTGGTGACTTCCCAATTTCCTCTTTCGAGTTTTCCTTGCTTTGGTTTTTTAATTTCTGCTTTTTCTTTTTTTGTATGGGAATAAACATTGGTTTTGATGTTGATTTATGCCGGTTCTTGGGCTAAATTTGGGGATGTGTTTTATTGAATAACTAATGGGAGTCTGTTATGACCAAAATGAAATTGAAAAATCAGGAATTACAATGACTTTTGCATATGAATCTATTTATTTGGATAAGCCTATCATTAAGGATAGGGCCTTAGACATATTTGTTCCTGAAAGTATCACTCAGGATATTGCGATGATATTTGTTCACGGCGGTGGCTGGGGTGGTGGTATGCGCCAGCAGATGCACAAAATAATGGAAGGCTTTTGTGATAAAGGCTTTATTTGTGCTTCATTTGATTACAGACTTGCCGGTGTTACTGGTTTTGAACAGTTGACCGACTTACGCCATTCTTATGATTTTTTTGTATCATTTCTTAAAGAAAAAAAACGTCCATTAAAAATAGTTACTTATGGAAGTTCTGCAGGGGCTCACCTCAATGCCCTGATGTCACTTGTGGCTCCCGGTGGATGTGGTGAAGATATTGAATTTAACGGTGTGAGTTTGGAAAATGAATGGGTCAAACCGGTCGGCAGTATGTTTCAATCTCTACCAGTACTTTTTGAACCGTGGGAAGACATTTTCCCACCGACTTGGGAGTGTTTTCAGAAAGTCGCTGCTGTATCATGGGAAGAATATCCTGAAGTCTACAAAAGGCTTGCTCCAATAGAATATCTATCAGTTGAAACGCAGCCTTTGTTTTTTCTCAATGCTTCAGACGAGCACATGTTTCCGAATCGCTACATTGAACAGGCGGCGAAAAAACTCTGTGCGCTTGGAGGAACCTGTCTTACGAAAACTTATCAAGACGCTGAACACGGATTTTTCTACGATCTCACTAGACGCTGTCAAAAAGAAGCTTTTATCGATATTTTAGAGTTTATCAAAAACTTGTAAAATTAATGTGTATTTCCAGATTTTTTGGTGTTTTTTATAATGGAATCGGTACCTTGAAAATAAAACATTTAAACACAAATACCTTTAAATGTTTTTTCTGTTCGTATTTTAATAAGGCGGAATGTGGGATATTAAAACGGGAAAAGTATAAAAATTTAGTTTGCAAGACTTGAGTAGGGAATCAGAGGCTCTACAACAGCGCTGGGGATTGATGAAATTAATAGATAAGAAAAAATGGGGGAATATCATAAATTATGGTAATATTTTTGTGAGTTCTTTTTCTCAAAATTTTAAAAAATGTAGTGTCTACATATGAAAAACATGAAAGTCGCAAAAATGTAGAGGTCATTTTTTAATAGTTTCATCGATTCTCAAGCGCTGAGTCTTATGAAAGACACGTTATTCATTTTGAAATACTTTTTTTGTCTGGAAATAAACATTGGTTTTGATGTTGATTTATACTGGTTCTTGGGCTAAATTTGGGGATGTGTTTTATTGAATAACTAATGGGAGTCTGTTATGACCAAAATGAAATTGAAAAATCAGGACGCTAAAGAGGTGTTCGATGATTTTGAACGCTTTGAAATATTTGTTCATGAGCGTTGGAAGTTGATGTTGAGTATCGGTGTTGGCGTTGTTCTGGCGGTTGCGGCTTATGGTATAATTTTGCATGTCAATAAGAGTGCGAGCAATAAAGCGGCGGCAGTTCTGGGTTTAGCCAAGACTGAAGCCGAACTACTGAAAGCATTAGATGAATATCCCGACAAACCCGCTTCGGTGCGGACGCGTCTGCGTTTGGTAAAACTTTATGTTGATGAGAAAAAATACGACGAAGCACTGGCACAATTGGATTTGGTCAAAAAGGCCGATGTTTCGAAAGAAATCCGTTGGCGTTCAGAGTTGGATGCTTCATATATCATGGAGCTCAAAGGCGATTTTGTCGCCGCCGCTGAAGAATTTGATCGGATTGGCACTATGGCGTTCGTTGATGAAGTGACGCGTAGCGAAGCTAATTATGCGGCTGGACGTCTTTATCTGAAATCAGGCAATACAGCGAAAGCTGAAAAATGTTTAAAGCGCATCAGTTCTGCCGGCGATGGCAGTGGCGATTTTTGGAAAAAGCAGGGGCGTTTTCTGGCGACGCAAATCCCGCAGTCACCGGTTACAAAATAAATTATGGACAGAACGCTGACTCAAAAAGAAGAAGCGTTGATAAAATCGCTTCATTCGCGACACGGCCGGAAAAAGTCCGGCCGTTGCCTTTGTGAGGGGGAGCGTTGTTGCGGTGAACTGTTCAAATCGCGTCCAGATTTAATCGAATTAATTATTTGCCGCGAAGATTTTGACGCTGATTTCCCAGATCATAAGATTATCCGTGTTTCAGATAACTTGATGGCTAAACTATCGCCAGCCGAAACTCCACCAGGCGTTTTGATGTTAGTGCAACGCCCCGCGCCAGCGGATACCAAAGATATTCCATCTGATCCTTTTGCTTTGGTGCTGGATCGCGTCGCTGATCCCGGTAATTTTGGAACGATTATTCGTACTGCCAAAGCTGCCGGATTAAATGAAATCTGGTACACTGAAGGTTCCGCTGATCCATTTAGCGATAAAGTGATACGTTCGGCGATGTCTGCCCAATTCACAATGAAACTGTGGCGTCTTCCCGACTTGGAAGCAGTAAAAAAGAATCTATCCGGGTTTGGTTATAAACATTTTTTTCGTACAGACCCAAGCGAGGGCGAGAGTTGTTTCAAACTCCCGGAACTGTTCGAGCGTTCAGCAATAATAATCGGCAGCGAAGCGCATGGCGTATCGCCGTTAGCGGACGCAATCCCAGTAACCATTCCAATGCCTGGAGGTTTTGAATCGCTCAACGCTGCTCAGGCCGCGACAATATTCATATTTGAATACGTCCGCCGGACTCAAAACACAGTATCTACCCCATGAAATTATTATGTAAAGTGAGTTCTTAATTCACGCGCGCATAATGCGCGCGCGAATTAGAGTGTTATTTTATAATGAAAGCTATGGTTTTTATTTTTCCTTGTCCCTTAGATTTTGGCTGTTTGTGAATCCCCAACTATTGGCATAAAGTTCATACAGCTCCAAAATAATTATTTGCACTGTCTTATACCAGGGATCCAAGCAAAATAGGCAAGGAGGTTTTTGAATGGCGTGCGGACGATATTATCTATGATTTTGGGTGGCGACTTCTAAGTCGCTGTGAATGAGCATGAGAGATG
>DLIO01000130.1 GCA_002483765.1 Lentisphaeria bacterium UBA7640
TATTATAATGTCTACTCGACAAATAGTTATCAGTGCTGGGCCGACTCGTGAACGCATCGATGCGGTTCGCTTTATTACTAATTTTTCAACGGGGAAAATGGGCTATGCGCTTGCTGCCACGGCGGCTGCCGCTGGTCATCAAATCATTTTAGTTAGCGGTCCGTCCACGTTATCTGTTCCGGACGGTGTCAAAATTGTACAAATTGAGAGTGCTGCTGAAATGGCGGAAGCGGTCCATGCCGCCGCGATTGACGCTGACGTTGTCATCATGGCCGCCGCCGTCGCAGATTATCGTCCAGTCATTAAACTGGCGCACAAAATGAAGAAAAGTGAAGGAAATCTAACCCTTGAACTCGAACGTACTGAAGATATTTTAGCCACTCTGGGTAGAAATAAAAATCCCAATTGTATTTTGGTTGGATTCGCGGCTGAAACTGACAATCTTTTGGAGAATGCGCGCGCTAAACTTGAACGTAAAAACTTGGATTGGATTGTTGCGAATGACATCAGCAACTCTGAAATCGGGTTTGGTTCTGATAATAACGCGGTTACTTTAATCAGTCGCGATCAGCGCTGTATCGAGCTGGAAGCGGATTCGAAAACCAAGATCGCTCAGAAAATATTAGAATACGTGCTTAAAAAATCGTAAAACCTTAATCCAGCCGTAAAACCATTAAATTACCTCTTTAACCTGCTTGCTATTCATCGGTTCCGATGTAATTTAACCGGATGTTTTATATGATTAAAAATGAAATAGTAACGTTAAAAGATTAACAATTAAAGAAAGGAAAATGAAAATGTTCAACGCTCTCACTATTGCTCAGGCTTCCCCCGCTCAACCTCAAGGTTCTCCCAATTTTCTTATCACCATGGTACCGTTCGCTCTCATCATCATCGTGATGATTTGGATGACCAGCCGCGGGCAGAAAAAACAACAACAAAAGCGCCAACTGATGATCGATGGCCTGCAACGTGGTCAACGCGTTATCGCTGTTGGTGGTCTTTATGGTAAAATCGTTGAAATTAAAGATCAAACTTTCATCATTGAAATTGCCGATAACGTGAAGATTGAAGTAGCGAAATTTGGCATCAGTACTCCAGTTGACGAAACTGCTATCACGAAATAAACTTAAAAAAGGCACCATAAGATGAATAAACGGCCTTATGCTCTCAGGTTAACTATCGCTGTCATTGTTATGGCTGTTTTTGGCCTCTCAATGTATCCTTTGACGCCTCGCGATTTCTATGAAACGCTGAACTCATTGGCAAGAAACAACAACGACCCGACAATAACAAAAGTTATTGACGCAGCCAAAGAGAAACAACAAAGTGATCCTCGCATCTATTCATCCCAAGCTATATTGGATGTCGCAGATGAAACAAGCACTGATCTGACACAGTTGGTTAAAGGTGTTGACCTTCAGGATAATCGCGACGTCATCAGTTTAGTGCGGAAAAAATCTGCCAGCTCGATTCGCCTCGGTATGGATCTCAACGGGGGAGTTGAATTCTTACTCGAATTAATTCCTGAAAAGCAAGAAACTATTGATGCCGACGGCAAAAAGAAAATTTTCGATGCCGCTGACCGTTTTGATCACTTTCGTGACATTGCCATTGAAACCCTCCGTACCAGAATGGAGAGCCAAAAGATTTTTGAATCTGAGATATCCCCTGCCGGTGGGCGTTTTATTTCACTTCGTGTTCCGATTGTCACTAAAGAGGAAAAACTCAAGCTTCTTGAGTTAATAAAAATGAGCGCGAAATTGCGTTTTTGTCTTGTTCACGAAAAAAGTGAAAATTTAGTGCAGGAATACTTGGCCAATCCAGAAGGGTTTATACCTCCAATCGGTTATTCCATGATGGAAACTACGGATATCGCAAAAGATAAAAAAACTATCAAACGTCACTATTTGGTTAACCTTGCTCATCCTGAAATGGACGGTAAAGGGATTGCCGAGGCCTGGCCGAGCACCGACCAATACGGCCAACGCAAAATCATACTGCGTTTCAATAGTCAAGGGCGGCGTGATTTTGCTGATGTTACAACTAAAAATATTGGTCGCCAACTCGGCATCGTGTTAGACAATAAACTTTATTGCGCACCAGTAATCAATGACGCCATAACTACTGGCAGTGCCGAAATCTCTGGACGTTTTTCCACCGAAGAGATTCAAAATATTTCCAATGCTTTAACCAGTGGTAGTTTGCCACTTCAAATCCGCATTGATGGCATGTTCGACACTGATCCTACGCTGGGTGCTGATAACGTTCGCCAAGGCATTTTTGCTGGAGTTATCGCCATGTTCATAGTCGGTATGTTCATGATGTTTTACTACAAAACGTCTGGAGTTATCGGTGTGATTGCGTTGCTTTGCAACTTTGTGGTATTGCTTGGTGCAATGGCGGCGTTCGACTCCACGCTAACGCTACCGGGGATTGGCGGTATTGTTCTAGCTATCGGTATGTCCGTTGACGCCAATATCCTGATATATGAGCGTATTCGAGAAGAACTCAGTGCAGGACGCAGCATTGTCAACGCCATTGACAACGGTTATAGCCGTGCCTACACTGTTATTATCGACTCTAACTTGACCACGTTTTTCGTCGGGTTGATTTTAATGTATTTCGGAACTGGTGCGGTAAAAGGTTTTGCGGTTACTTTGTGTCTAGGAATCGCTTCCTGTATGTTCACTGCACTATTCCTAACCCGTTTACTTTTCGATTTACTGGATCGTTTCAGCACGATTAAAAATTTGTCCATGCGGCAGTTATTTGCACGCCCAGCTCTCCAGATCATGAAGTATCGCTTTGTTGTATTATGGATTGCGATAATCTTGGTCGGTTCCAGTTTAGCGGTTGGAGCGATACGCGGTGGCTCATCATTCAGTATCGACTTTACTGGCGGTCAGCAGATAACTTTTGACTATAAGAATGCTATTCCACAAACCGATATTGAAAACGCGCTTACAGATGCCGGTTATACCAATACTCGGATTGCTTACAAATCGAGTAGCGGTGGTGCAGAGAAAAAATTAGAAATCGTGGTTCCCGCCTCTGGCAAAGAATCGTCTGGTGACGCGGCATCTGACAGCAGTCGGATTAGCCAACTGTTAACCAATAAATTCCCTGATGCAAAATTCTCGGGTTCTCAAGAGAATTCAGTTGGAGGATTGGTGGGGTGGCAGTTTACCAAAATGGCGTTGTTCGCAACCTTAGTCGCTTTTGTCGGCATCATGTTCTATGTTGCTATGCGTTTTGAGTTCAATTACGGCTTTGCGGCAGTAATTGGGCTTGTGTATGACATAATTGTCAGTGTCGGCATCTATCTAGTTTGTGGACGTCAGATCTCATTGCCAGTCGTGGCTTCAGTGTTAACAATTATCGGATATTCAATCAATAACTCAATTGTTATTTTTGACCGTATTCGAGAAAATGAAAAACTTGGCGTTGATCCGTCATTCTGGAATGTAATTAGCTTGAGTGTCAATCAAACTCTGAGCCGAAGCGTACTGACCTCTGCAACCACTCTCGTGGTGTTGGTGATCATGTTCTTCTTCGGTGGTATTTCAATTAATGACTTTGTCTTTATGATGGGAATCGGTATCGTTGTTGGGTTCTTCTCTTCAATGTATATCTGTACTTCACTTATCGGTGTTTGGCACGGCGATAAGAAAGTCCATGCAGCCAAGAAGGCCACAAAGAAGATCGCATAATATCAATTGCTTAAATTGGCGCGCGCATTATGCGCGCGCTAATTTATTAATGCTCAAAACTCTTGACGGCGTTCATGAAACTCCGTATTTATCCCACGCGTCGCGGATTAATTCTGCGGTTGCTTCCAGTGACTCTGGAACGACTCTTAAATCACCGATTACTGGCATGAAGTTACAATCGCCGTTCCAGCGTGGCACCAAGTGCATATGGATATGATCGGCGATACCAGCTCCCGCGGCAAGTCCTAAATTAAATCCGACATTATAACCAGCTGGTTCCATCAGGTGGTCTAATATTTTTTTGCTGTCAATACATAGATCCATCATTTCACAGCGTTCATCGCGGCTTAGTTCAGCGATATCACCGATATGGCGGTAAGGAACGATCAGCAAATGCCCGGAATTATAAGGATAACGATTGAGAATAACATAAACATCCTTGCCTCGATATACGATTAAATCTTCTTCCTGATAATTTTCAGCAGGATTTTCCTGATCACACATGAAGCAACGTTTTTCCTTTCCTTCACGGATAAATTTGATACGCCACGGCGCCCACAGCGGTCTTTGCTCAGTCATAAACATTCCTCGAGAAGTTTTAAATTTTAGATTACATGGAGAGTCGTAAAACAAACTAACATTTGCACGGTAAATTATAAGATTAATTCCTTAACGGCTCCTAAACATACTATTTTACTCTAAACATTAATTGCAAATTCAGTTTTTTAAACTATATTTTATATCCTCTAACTAAATATAAATCATAGCTAGTAAATAACAACAACACAAGGTTTTGGAAAATGAAAAAAGACATTCACCCGAAATATGGCGATGCTAAAGTAATTTGCGCTTGCGGAGAAACCTGGGAAATCAAATCGGTTCTTCCAGAATTTCGCGTCGGTATTTGCGCAAAATGCCACCCATTCTTCACCGGCAAACAAAAATTCGTCGATACTGCAGGTCGCGTAGAACGCTTCCGTCAACGTTACGGCGCTGCCAAAGCTGCTAAATAATAAAAAATTCTTTAACCTGCATAACTGTTTTTTAAGCTATGCAGGTTTTTTTATTTTTTTGAACAACACTAAATTATATGACTCCGCAAGACATTGAAAATTATATAGAGAAGTTACACGATCGTTCTGCTGAACTTGAAGAAAAACTCAATGATCCTTCAATTTATGCGCGTCCGGCGGAGTGTCGTCAAGTTTCACGTGAACATCAGAAGTTAAATCAACTTTTTGAAAACCACCAACGCTGGCAAGACGCTATCCATGAACGCGCTGATAACGAACAGATGTTGGATGAAGAAAATGATCCTGAATTAAAAGAGCTGATTGAAGCGGATTTAGAAGCTTTGAATCTCGAAATTGTGAAATTGGAACAAACCATTAAACTCGCCCTTTTGCCTCCTGATCCGAATGACTCTAGGCCTGCAATCATTGAAATTAGACCCGCTGCCGGCGGCGATGAAGCGACGCTTTTCGCAGGAGAACTTTATCGCGCATACCTTAAATTTGCTGATAGCGAAGGCTGGAAAGTTGAAACTCTTGACATCATGCAAAGCGATCTCGGCGGGATTAAGAATGTTGCGTTCTCAATTGAAGGCGAAGATATTTTTGCGACGATGAAATTTGAGTCCGGAGTACATCGCGTCCAACGCGTGCCAGCGACTGAATCAGGTGGACGAACCCACACTTCAACCGTAACAGTAGCCGTTTTAGCTGATGCGGAAGAGGTTGAATTAAACATAAAGCATGAAGAGTTCCGGTTTGATGTTTTTCGTTCATCGGGCCCCGGAGGGCAATCTGTAAACACTACAGACTCGGCAGTGCGAATAACTCATATTCCAACCGGATTGACTGTCGTCAGCCAACAAGAGAAGTCTCAGCACCGCAATAAAGAGGTCGCAATGCGTATCATGCGTGCTAGATTGCTTGAAAAACTTCAACAAGAAGAAGCGGCTAAGCAAGCGGCGACTAAGCGTTCGCAAGTTGGGACTGGCGATCGTAGCGAACGTATCCGCACCTATAATTTTCCTCAGAACCGCGTTACTGATCACCGTTACAACATCTCTTTTTTCGATCTACCCGGCCTGATGGAAGGAAATTTCCAAACTCTTTTGGCGGAAACTAGAATTGCTGATGCGGAACAGCGACTAAACGATGCGTTGGCAATCTGAGCATATAGCAAAACAATTAAAGAAGAAGACTGCTAAACTTAAAACTTTAATTTGACATAAAGAGTTTTAAAGGCATATTAAGAGTCTGTAATTTTTAAATAATAGTATTAATTTTAACCATAAAGTTGAGAGGTAAAAAATGTCACAACACCCAAGCCTGAAATCAAGCGGACAAATCAAGAAAAAAAGAAATGTCATGAAACGTTATGAACGTATCGATGTCTTACGCGAAGAAAATCGCATTTCTGAGGATAGATTCTTCGCTCTGCCGAAAACCAAACCAGCTGAATAAGCTCGACAAGTTTTATTAAAAAAGCGGGATCAATTATTTGATCCCGTTTTTTTTTGTCAATTTCAAATCATTGCGAAGCACAGAGTGAGATTTTAACCGTAAAAGATAAAAAATGACGGAGAAAAAGCTGTATGAAAATTTTATTGGCTGGGAAAATAGTTTTACCTCATCGGGTGATTGACCTTGGAACTATACAGATCGAAAATGGTTTGATTACAGATATTTTTGACCATCGTTTGCCAACAGCTCAGGGTGATGGCAATGACTGGATATTGCCAGGGTTTATTGATGTTCATCTCCACGGATTGGGCAAAGGGGAGCCATCTACACGCAATGGCTTGCTAGAAATGGCAGCATTCGCTCCATCGACCGGCGTGACCCGCCTATGCCCGACCCTTGGCCCTGTTGAGCTACCTGTAATACTTGAATATTTAAAAAATATCCATGACCTAGTTCACGCGCCTCCGGCTGGAGCTTTAATCGCTGGTGCTCATCTTGAAGGGCCTTATATGAACACTGTACGCGCTGGAGGCATGGATATTAATTTATTACGCACTCCGGACGCAAAAGAAGTCAAGTTGCTACTGAACGCCGCGAACGGGACTTTAAAGATCATGACCTTATCACCCGAAGTTCCCGGAATGGACGCTGTTATCAAGCTATGCAAGAACGCTGGTTGCGTTATTTCAGCGGGGCATACGGTTTGCCCGGCAGAAGAGTTCGATGAAAAGGTTGAAGCGGGCATTTCACACGTTTGCCATTTATTCGATACTTTTGATGGACGAGAAGTGTTTGCTGGTGTATCTCAATCATGTTTAGCGGATATGGTATTGATCAATGACCGCGTTACCTGCGAAATCATCATGGACGGCATCCACGTGCCAGCGCCGCTAGTAAAACTCGCTCACCGGGCTGCCGGTACCGAGCGAATTATCGCGATTACTGATTCGATGCAGGGAACTGGTTTTCCAGACGGCGAATATTTAATGGGTGACGGCAGAGCGTATATACTTACTAATGGTGAAGTCTGTCGCCTTAAGTCAAATGGAAATATTGTCGGCTCATGCCTGACCATGAATCAGGCATTTATAAATATGACGGAAAAATTTAATTTTAGCGCACCTGAAGCAGCAAGAGCGTTGGCTACTAATCCGGCTCGCTTGTTGGGACTGGAAAAAGAAACCGGTAGACTAGAAACTGGATTAGCAGCGGATATCGCCGTTTTAACCGCCGATGGCACAGTCAAGGCATGTTTTGTTCTCGGGGAAAAACATTATGAAAATTGATTTACGTATACAGAAAGATGGTAATCGCGAAGGAGTTTTTCCCCTTTTGGCAAAATGTTTTCCAGAGCACTGGGCACCTCGGATCGCGCGTGGTGAAGCACGATTTCCACTTCCGATTACGTCAGTAATCGCCGAGTGTGGCGAAATTATCGTAGGACATTGTGGGATCATAATGTTTGAATTTTATCTGGGTACAGAACTTTGGAAAGCCGCCGGCTTGTGTTCTGTAGCTGTCGATCCCGACTACCAAGGCCAAGGTGTTGCCGGAAAAATGTTCGACCACGTTTTAGAATATTGTCAGAAAAACCAGATTTTTTTCAGTCCATTGTATACCGGAGTTCCTCAGGTTTACGAAAAACGTGGGTGGCAATTATATAAATCATTCGTGCCGAAGAAAATTTCTGGAGCAGGAAGTGATTTTTACTCATTATATAAAAACAAATTGAGTGAGCAACAGCAAAGTGATATTCGCCAACTCTACTCAAATGGGTTCATTTTCGATGGCAAAATCAAGCGTTCAGAACTAAGATGGAATGCGCTATTCGCCAATAAATCATTATATTGTCAACGCGCATTAAGATTGGCCGGGGTTTGAGCATTTAAAGTTTCCGATGTTCATTGGTGTTTTTGGGAGGTTATTTCTTATTCTTCTTT
>DLIO01000069.1 GCA_002483765.1 Lentisphaeria bacterium UBA7640
CCAACTCTCCAACTCTCCAACTATGCTGTCTTGATTTTCTGCGCTGATGCGATATTTTAGAGACTTTAAACTTTCAACCAAAAATCATGAGGTTTTATTATGGCAGGACACAGTAAGTGGGCCAATATCAAGCACAAGAAAGGTGCTGCAGACAAAAAAAGAGGTCGGGTTTTTTCACGTATCGGCAAAGAGATTATGGTGGCCGCCAAGGCCGGTGGAGCGGATCCCTCCGCTAACCCACGACTACGCACCGCGCTCTTGTCAGCCAAAGCCGCCAATATGCCCAATGACAATATTGATCGCGCGATCAAGAAAGGAATTGGCGAACTCGGTGACGCGATTTTTGAAGAAATTGCGTATGAAGGTTATGGACCTGGCGGGGTTGCGGTTCTGGTGGAATGCCTGACCGATAATCGAAACCGCTCTTCAAGTGAAGTTCGAACTGCATTTGACCGTAGCAACGGAAACCTTGCCGCTTCCGGCGCCGTGTCCAGATTATTTAGTCGACAAGCACATTTCGTAATCAGCGGTGAAGCTGCAGATGAAGAAAAATTAATGGAATTAACTTTGGACGCTGGCGCTGAGGACCTTGAGTGTGAAGATGATTACGCAGAAATCTGGTCGGAACCGAACGCACTTGACGCCATTTCCGAGGCACTTACCAATGCTGGGATCACTCCTGATGAAGCGGAAATCATCCAGCGTCCAGAACTTATGGCCGAAATCACCGATCCTGCTATCGCTAATTCACTGCTGAAACTGATTGACAAACTTGAAGACCTCGATGATGTTCAGGCGGTCAGCCATAATGCCGATATCAGCGACGAAGCACTTGAAGAGATCGAATGATTATTCTGGGCCTAGACCCAGCAATCCGCTGTTCCGGATATGCTGTTATCAAAGTCACCAGCGTCGATGAGATATCCATTATCGACTGCGGGGTGATTAAAAACGGCCGTACTTTGCCCCATACAGAATGCCTCCGCCGTTTATCCGGCGGCATTCGTGATTTGGTGAAAATCCACAATCCAGATGCGGTATCCATTGAAGATCCGTTCCTCGGCAAAAACCCTTCAACTGTTATCATTCTTGGAATGGCGCGCGGAGCCATTTTGGCCGTACTGGGCGAACTAGGCGTACCGACTTATCCCTACAAACCCACTGTCGCCAAACGCGCTGCAGTCGGTACTGGCAAAGCCGAGAAAGGCCAAGTTGCGCTGATGATGGCGGCCATGTTCGGTCTCGAAGCATCACAAATCCCGTTGGACTCAACAGACGCCCTGGCATTGGCGGTCTGTCACGGTCAAACCGCGATCCGCAGCGAACTTCAAATGTTAATCCCCAAACCACTATAATATTCTAAGGAATAAAAATCATGAGCATTAAATCGAGCTTGTCCGGGCCTTGGCCATTCTGGATAACTGGAGCTGTTTTGGCATTCTTGGGTATCTTCATGCTTTATCTTTTCGATGACGCGCTCGGCATGAGCGACGGCATGCTAATGATTGCCGAATTTTGTAAAACTTCGGCACAAGAAAAAGCTGTCGCCAACCCGCCTCCGTTAGATTGGCAAACTGGATTTCTAGGCGGAATTTTCATCGGCGCCATCGGTTGCGCGTTTATCTCCGGTAAATGGAAAATCCGTTTCAAACCTGAAAACACACCAGGCGGAATGGCTGTCGGCGCAGGCAAAGCGATTTTAACTGGATTTTGTGGTGGGTTTTTAGTTATGCTCGGCTTGCAACTGTCGGGGGACAGCTTTTTTGGACAATGGATTTCCGCGATGCAACTCTCCGCTGGCTCATGGATTTTTCTCGGAGTTTTCATCGCCACTTCAATCATCACTTCAGTGCTGTTAGCACGACGCTCAGGAGGAAAATCATGATCTCGATTATCGCTCAAATAGTTCCACTAGCGTTATCGCCCAACTCCCGGTTGGCCTGCGCAATTTTAATGGGAATTGTATTCGGTTTTGTCTTAATTAAAGGCGACTTCCCAATTGGCAAAGCAATCCGTGCCAACCTAACTTTGAAAGCAGGTGGCATCTGCAAAAGCTTTCTGTTATCAATCGCGCTTGGAACGCTGTTATTCGCCGTCCTAGCTGAACGAGGAATTGTAAATCTGCACATCCGGCCGGCTTATTTTTGGCCATCTTTGCTGGGTGGTTTGCTCGCTGGACTTGGCGTGGCACTGTGTAGTCGCGTGCCTATTACTGCCGTCGCGTCGCTGGCAGCCGGACGGATTCACGCAATATGGATTCTGCTAGGAATGGGTTTTGCAATATTTTGCGTTAACACCGCCTCTCAATGGCTATCTGGCACTATCTTCACTTGGGGCAGTCAACTGCCTGAACCGCAGCGTTCCCCAGAACTGTTCAGTTTTGCCAACCCTGTAGTTTGGATATTAATATTTGCTGGCGCGGCCATTTTACTATTGCAATTTGCACTCAAAGATGGCACAGAAAAACCCGATTCCGAAAAATGAGTTTTTTCCGCAGAGCGAAAAAACGCCATTTGCGAGTTGGTCGGCGTGGCGAAAATCTGGCATGTAAACTTTTGCGGGTCCAAGACTACGATGTGTTGTGCCGTAACTACAAAGTAAAATCTGGCGAGATTGACATTGTCGCACGTAAAGGCGGTATTTTGATTTTTATCGAAGTAAAAACGCGTAGCCACAACGCTTTTTCACGCCCTTCTGCGAATCTCTCATTGACGCAAAAACGCCGTATCTACAACGCTGCTCATCGCTACTTACGCGATATTGGCGACCCTAAAGTGCCTTTCCGTTTTGACCTGATTGAGGTGCGTTTAAAAAAACGTACAGCAATAGAAATAAAACATTGGCCGGAACATTTCTCCAGCCGTGATCTGAAAGACCCAAGATATAAAAATTTCGATTATACTTAAATAAGTTTTAAGTTCAAGGTTTTAAGTTTTAAGTTTTAAGT
>DLIO01000009.1 GCA_002483765.1 Lentisphaeria bacterium UBA7640
CAAAAATTCAGAGTAAAATCCGTGTAAACTCCGGGGTAAGCCCAGGATAATTCTTTTGATTAAAATTACCGCTACATTTTTCCACAAAATTAAGGGCGTTTTGAAAATGGACACTTTATTTTTACGCAATACTGCGTCGAATATATTTAAATTAAAAGCGTTTAACTTACCCAGTCCGTACGGTTCTTCCGAATCAAAAATTCTAACACCCTTCTCCCAAAACAAGCGTCCTCAAAGTGACTACAAAGAATGCTAACAAAAATCAAGATTTATTACCGAAATTTATATTTCTGCCCAATGTTTTAGAGATAATCTAGCATTGAGTCCTTGCATATGTAATGAGCAATAGATATTGCAATTGGGGCATTTGTCCAACCAGAATAAACACTACCGCTGCCCCCCTCATGAAGATCACCGCCGCCCCAATTTTTGAGGTTTAAATCATAAAGCCCTCGCCAACATCCTTTAAATCGGGGTGAGGGATCGCTATCCTGGATTTTTATTAGCATTTCAGTCAGATGAATAAATGCAGCACTATACGACTGTTTCCCTGTCGCGCCGGCCGCTAATAAAAAACCCATATGTGCCCAGTTGACGGTATAAACTAGATCGACGAGATTGCTACCATTCGGAACTTCGTAATGCTCTGATGGCATGTTTCCAGTTTTTGGTTCAATTCTCCCAAGTAATTTTTCTGCAGCACGTTCCGTTACTTTAAGGATATAGCTGTCTTTCATTGCTTTGGCTGAAATCATGCCTCCAACCATTATATACGCGAGTTCGCTGGAGTTGAATTTCTCTAGTTCTGAATCCAGATAATGATGATATCTAATTACAGTATCGCCCCATTCTTTATTGCCAGTAATTGCAGCACCTGTGGCAATTGCCATACAGGCAAGCGACCCCCAATGTGGTAGTTCAGGCTTACCAACAATGTCTTTTTTGCCTGACTTCTCGAAGAATTGGGATTTAAGTCCACGAGCCAGAGAACCTGCCAGTGCAATGGCATAATGCTTGAGCCGGAACTGCTCGTCCAGTTCTGGGAATTTTTTTGCCAGCATAAACATGATTAGACAATTCCAACCATTATCATCATAATAAAACTGGTTTTTGAGATTTTGTGAAGACCACTCCCAAACTCCAGGAGGTAAATCCTTATAGCTCTTGTTTAAAAGCCCACTCCGTCGAAACAGGTAGTCGAGGATATTTTCCGTTACCTTATTGAGCGCTGGACGGTCCAATGCTTGCGTCGCCATGGTAAACAACCATGCGGTCTCAAAATTACAATCCGGCCGCCGATGATTAAGCACATAAGCATCGCAAAACTCAGTGTGATATGGGAATGCACTGAGCACCATCTCTAGTGCTTTATTATCCTTGGTAACAATCCGTTCTGCCACGCCCCATGAGCCATCGGCCGGACACATTACCCCCGATTCCATAAACCATGAAATATTCCCATTAAGACTTTTCCTCAAGATTTCTTCTGTAATTGTAGCTTGACGAGTTGAATAATACATTATACATCCTTTTTGTTATTTTAGGGTTAATATCTTAATTTTTCTGACAGGGCCTTTACTTCAGAGGCATCGCCTAAGAAGTAGAGTCGACTTGAGCCAGGCAACAGCTTGACACTAAATGAATCTTTATTTTCGCATACAATTTTATTGTCGTAAACGTCGAGAACAGATGACGCTTTAGGCAATTTTATTTTTTCAGAAAAGACAGCCCCCAATGGGACGTGTAATGTTAAAAATCGACTACTCCCCCTAATATAGAGGTTTTGATCAGCATAAAAGTGAACGCCAGCGGCCTTGCAAAGATCGCGTAATAAATCTTCACCGACAATCGGAATCGCACAATAAACGCTCATAAGTGAACCAATTTTGCGCTGTGCAACTGCTG
This sequence comes from Lentisphaeria bacterium UBA7640, assembly GCA_002483765.1. Classification (GTDB taxonomy): domain Bacteria; phylum Verrucomicrobiota; class Lentisphaeria; order Victivallales; family Victivallaceae; genus UBA7640. The sequence goes on from DLIO01000009.1 coordinate 1,906, forward strand.
GCAAATCGCCGACTTCATAATTTGCCAGAATCTGACTTTTAGGATCATCAACAACAAAAACTGGGCCAATTTTTAATGGCTTGGAACTACGATAACGGTACGGATAAAATTTATTTCCTTTATAATTCACGATAAGATTATCTCTAGCTTCTTGCAAAGCTTTCACTTTAATCCCGGTTAATTCATGAATGGTTTCGACAGAAAGTCCGTTCGCTGGATCAGAAAAGCCCGGTGCATACATCCAAAGTACGGTCATTGCCTTATTGACAAGTGACTGCCGTATCGCTTGGCGCTGGATACTAGACAGATAGTAACCGTCTAGAACAATAGCCATTTTATATTTACGTTTTTTCATAACTTCGGGTAGGTCACTAAGCAGATAGCACTCATATTGTACTGGCAGTTTTCTTAGATTCCGATAAACGGTATTGTAATGTGCATTAACTAACAAAGTGTTAGCGTCCATAATATCTAGAGTCCCAATGTCACGAGGATTAATAAACAGCGCGATGTCGGCTGTTGGCTGATTAGCAAAACATTCAGCTTCACTGCTAATTTTCGTATACTTTGCAAGTTCCGAGATTAAGCTTTCTTCTGAGTACCAGCCAAGAGACTGACGACCTTCCTTACCCCGCGCAAAACCACAGAACCAGCTGTAATTATTTCGTGTTATGGTTTCTCCAAAGTCGCGACGCATGACTTCGATAGTCTCCTTTTGGCTATAAGTATGCGAATGTGAGTAAGACAAATCGGTGAAAAATGTTCTTATGTCAAATTCTTCTAGAAATATTTTTCCATGTAATTTTAGACTGTCTTCTGGAGAACAGGTTATTAGCGGTGTACCGGCATTGACTCCAGCATACGACTGAATATTGGCGATATAGTCAACGTATGGAGAACGTACGACTTTTTCAATCCCACTAAACGTTATTTGATGCGAGCCGGCGTGAGAGTTCATTCCCATCATAAAAGGCTGACTGAATGCGTAAAAACCCCAGCCACCAGCAATCATTTTGCCACCAGATGCATCTTTAACCGCTTTAGCAATTTGGATAAATGAATCAGCCATGCTGTCCGATAGGAATGCCCAAAAATCCATTGCCATACGAGAACGGGCAGGATCACGAAAAAAAATCATATCTTCGCGTTGTAACTCTCTGAGCTCAACCACGGCTGTTTCAAAATTAATATCTCCTTTATTCCAGCCCTTGCGCAAAGCCGCTACATCATCATTATATTGTAATCGCAAGAATTCACGAAATCCCTTACGTGCTGGGTCAGAGAAACCAACCGCGACAATCTCTTCCCGAGGAGTGCCTGACTTGTTTGTCGACCACCCATGATGAAGCGTTTCGCCGCCTCCACCCATAGCAATATGAATGCCGAGAATGTGCCCGGCATAAGGACTTTTCCGCAGATATTTCACAATATAACTGGCCGCAAACTGGTTTTGCTGTCGCCATATTTCAGATGAGAAAGATTGGAGTAACTGTTTACCGTTGGACAACTGTACTCTTTGGTCCGGATATTCTCTGTTCCATTTTGCCCAAGGTCTAAATCCAAGACCAACAATAATATAAGCATCGGGGAAAACGCGTAGGATATAATCAATTTCTTGATCTATTTTTTGTTCAAGTAACTGGAAGTGTTTTTCGGGTGAATGCCCTGACTCTTCTGGATATAAGGTGATACGAGGGGAATAACGCAAAACCTTGGCTCCTGAATCTGAAACGTCACCCAGCTCTCGCAAAGAAAATTTATGGCCATTGTTAATAGCAAAAATCGGATTCGGTAAAACTTCCCCATCAGCAACCAAACGGATTTGACCATTTAAGTTTTTAACTTCAGCTTGTACAGGTGTATTTCGGTACTGCGGTTGCGTCGAAAAGCGTTTGATAAAAACGCTTGAAGATTGCATGTCGACTCTTGTTTCACGTCCAAAAGCTGTCAGAGCACGGACTTTTAGAGGAATCGAGCCATGTGGAGCCCAATTTGGTAAAGAAAAACTCCATTTCACTGTACTTGTGCTTCCAGCTGGCCATTGTGTCGTCGCTTCAGTGGGAAGAACATCGACCGTAGCTACCTTCAAATCAGAGTTTGAACTCAACCCTTCTTCTCCAAGTTCTAGGCGAAAGCCATATTTTGCGTTCGGAGTTGTTTTACAGCTCACTTGGGCTGTAATAGTAATATCTTCTCCAAGACGCACAGTCTCAGGAATACATTTTATATTTTTTATCGTAAACTGGTTGAGTGTATTGACTGATTTTGAGTATTTCAGAATTTCTTTATACGGATTAAGATTTGCTTCAAATACAGCCTGAAGCCATTTGCTGTCATCAAAATCGATGTTTTGCCATCCCTGTTCTTTATTGTGTGCGGTCCGCACCTCTTGGTCTCCAACAATAAGAATTTCCTTACCATCTTTTAAGCGAAAAGACAAGTCGAAAATTACCCCCTTTAAATGATTATCATCTTCACATTTAATCGCAAATACATTTTTCCCTGCCACTAAAAACTTACTTACATCAAAAACCGAAGAATCATTTTCTACTACTCCAACAGGATGATTATTAATAAAAAACTCTACCCTGCCGTTCCCAGCTATTTGTAGTTCAGAATTTTGGATTTCATCCAAATTATTCAGAGTAAAATCTTTTCGAAAATAAGCAATAGAGTTATTAGACTTATTCTCTGGTTGCCGCCAAATGAAATTGCTTTGCCAGTCGGATTCTATCATCAGAAGTTGTAATGCTTCACCAGTTAATTGTAGGTCGGCAATGCCGATTTGACTATTAGTTATAGCGTCAAAGAAAATTCGTACTCGGTCTGTGCGTTCTGGAGTGAAAGTTTTATGAGATTCGATGTCGTTACCATCCAAGCGAATGACTTCTCTATACCCTTTGCTGTCCGGCACGCTTATACGAAATGAAACTGGTTGATAAGGTTTTTTGAACTGTATTTTCACCCCATCAATAGTAACTGGTTGTGGCCAACGCGCTTCAACCCAGTAAGGGCCTCCATCAGTACCAGACAGGTAAAACGTTTCTTCTTTGCCATCCATTGCTTGTTCAATGGTAGTTTGAGGGCTACTGATGAGTTGTGATGATGGCAATAATATGGTTCCACAAGCCAGATTAACGATGTTTCTAGGTAATATTTTGAGATTATTTTCGCCTTCTAAACGTCTCGATTCGGTGTTTTGTGCCGGAATTGCACTGTATTCGTCAACATATATTTTGTGAATACTCTCAGGTATCAATGCCGCATCATATATTCTAAATTCATCAATAACAATAGAACCGCTAGTCTTCCCATAGAGGTGCCCCCCAAGAGTGAAGTCACTACCTACTCCTGTCAATGGCACTGGCCACTTGCTGGTTCCAACCTTCTTCCCATCAACGTAGAGTGTGGCATCTTGTTTATTCCAAGTACATGTAACAAAGTGCCAAACATCATTTTCCCATACGAAACTATGAATAGTACTTGGTGGGTTGGAAATAGTTGGGGCAGTAAAATAGAGACGGTTATTTGCCATGTTAAGCAGTAGCCATTGTTCAGCGCCTCTTGTCCTAAAAAAATAATGGTGCATAGCAGAATTAGACCAATCGACGGCTTTTGCCCAAAACATAATTGTCCCCTGCTCTACCGATAGATTCCCAGCGGTGGGGTAGATTATCTGATCCCCTTGACTTACAATTGCTGCTTTACCCTTTATACCGTCCGTCAA
>DLIO01000135.1 GCA_002483765.1 Lentisphaeria bacterium UBA7640
AGTTGGAGAGTTGGGGAGTTGGACGCGGTAATAATCGTTGTAAATAGTTTTTTAAATTAGCGCGCGCATAATGCGCGCGCTAATTCAGACTCCGGATTATAGTGTGAAATATTATCTAAAAATAAAAAAAGCACAAAGAATAAAATCTTTGTGCTTTTACTTGGTTTGATTGATGGAAATCAGCGGGCGTAATACTCGATAACGCTAATGATTTTCACACCATGTGGAATCTCTTCAATTTGCGGTGTGCGTATCAAAGTGATTTTTAACGCTTCGGTGTCAACTTGTAAATATGATGGCACGGTTACGTTAGTAGCAGATGCTCTGGCAGCTTCTGCAATTGCTGGTGATTTTTCGGCATTGATCGAAACTTCAAATCCCTCTTTCACTACATATGAGGAACGGTCGACTTTTTTGCCATTAACCAAAATGTGGCCATGACTGATCGCTTGCTTTGCAGCGAAAATTGTCGGTGCCAACCCTGAACGGAACAATACTGCGTCAAGACGCTGTTCCAGGAAGCTTGCGAGGCGTTCGTCAGTTTTGCCGATACCCTTTTGAGCACGTTTGTAAATGACGCGAAGTTGCTCTTCGGAAATTGCATAATGCATACGCAGTTTCTGTTTTTCCATCAACAATTCGCCATAGGTTGACAGTTTTTTCTTGCGTCCAGTTTTGCCGTGTGAACCGGCTGGGTAAGGACGTTTTGCGCTCGGACATTTTGGGCTTCCCCAAATACATTGTCCTACACGACGGCACAGTTTGTGTTTTGCTCGACTTGCAGTAGCCATATCCCTTTCTCCTTAATTGTTAAGGGTGATTATTGCCGGGGCAGGTGTCAAGCCACATGGGGCCTGCCTCCGGGATCGAAAAACGAAGGGCCTAATATATCTTTAATTCCAAACATTACAAAATTATTTTGAGTTTAAAAATTAGAATATGATTATTAATTAATGGCAATAGCGGTTATTTCTTGCTATTTCAATGCCTTGAATATTTTTCCATTAGCAATATCTTACACGATCAAGAAATACTGGCAGAATAAACTTTTAACCGTGAAAATATGGCGACGACTACTATTATTGAACAATTCGACAAACTGCTACAAAGTAAGTGGAAATTATTTTTTGTCATCCTGATGTTACTCGTTGGGTTGAATATCTCTATAATGACTAATCCGCCTTACTGGGATGAAATCCTCGGTCTTCATAACCAAGCATTGTTCCTCGCTAACAACAATTTCAATTTTGCCACGCTTTATGGTCAAAATCAAAGCTATATCAGCGGAGGAAGTTGTATTTATCCTATTGGTATTCTACCATTATTCTACGGCTTGCTTTACTGGACGTTGCCACCTTTATATGTCCACATCATAGGACATCTGCTTAATTTGGTTGCTATTTCTTTCGCCGCCACCCTCTTTTTGCAACTGGTCCGGCGTTTTTCTTCCACGCTAACGACTATTTTGTGGGGAATGGTTGCGTTGTCTGAACCCATTGTGAGTAGCCGGATGGCAGCTCAAGGTCAGGACGCCGTCCTTGCCGCTGTTATCATGTTGTCAATTTACTTTTTTTTACGTGGCAAGTTGCGCACTGCGATCTTGGTCGCGGGCATCTCTTGCTTCGTCAAAATGACTGGAATCATACTATTGGCCGCTTTTGTATGCTATTTTTTGTGCGCAGCAATTGTTGAACGTCCTACTCGGCGCCGACGCAATCTCAGTAACATGAGTCTTTCTTTACTCACAATGGCACTATTGGGTAGTTTGTCGATTTTAGCTTCGTCCGGTAACGACTATAACTCACAAGCTGGCATTTTTTATCTCGGCGTCGGCTTAATAACCTATCATTGGTATTTTTTCTATCCCTGGGTTTCACTTAAGCTACTGCTTGCATTAGGTTTTTATATTTTTCTTTCTGCCCGAAAAAGACGTTGGAAGGGACTTAGGCTCTCACCTTACTGGCTCCTAGCTGTTTTTATCATCGGATTCTTTGTTGGTTATTTTATCTACACAGATCCACAACTGGTGCGTTATTCAGTCATTGTTATGTTGCCGCTAACTTTACTGCTTGCTTATGGAATGCAGTTCATTCCACGGAAAATCCTACACTCTTTCATGGGTGGCTTGTTATTGATTCAACTGTTAAACACCAATGGCATGTTACTTCCCACGTTACCTGATTCTTTCGCTGCTGATCCTTCCTTACTTGAGCGTTCGCGGGAATTTCTGCAAGTCGTCGCCATGGATCGCCGGCTGGCTCGTGAATTAGAAGAAAATTCGCCAAATACTATTTTGGTCTGCAAGTGGCCTTATCCTCAAATATTAACCATGCCGCAACTCCGTTATGTTTCACGTCCACTACCAGGTATCCGTTCTTTAGGTATTCACGCACAATATGCGCCGGCTCCGCCAGTCGACTTGGGCACGCTTAAAAACCCGAATACTTGGTATCTTTACGCAGCCAATAGTATGGATACTTGGTTTTTGCCAAGTTTTTATCCACAATCGAATAGTAAATTGTACTATGCTGATTTTATGGACCCAAATCGGCCAGGCGTGGTGGTCTTTTCAGGGATTAAGTTTCCAGCTCGCGAGAAAAATAAATGAAGAAACAGGTATCCAGCGCTATTTCAGTGTATTAGAGTGAGAGCTTCCTTGCTGGATTCTCTGTGCACATAGATTCCATCATAATTTAGCATCTGTGGGAAATGGATCATAAACTGATTTTGTTGATGACCAAATCCCAGTTACCTTTGGTGCGTATATTTGCAAAATTATGAATCTGGAAGAATTATATCAAATGAGTCAGATTGTCATGCGATTTCTGAGCAAGCACTATGCGGTTTCTGTTAAATCGTATAACAACATTATTCCAACATTTCATTATGGTTCGCCTTACTCCTCGCTCCTTGCCCATTAGGAGTCATGGGGTTGTGGGATTGAACCTTTAGGCTTGCGCTATTGACTGAAATTTTGGTTCAAGTGAAGTCAACGATTCTACCTTTCCACTTCATTGCTTCGAGTTCTTGAATTATTTGAGGAGCATAAAGCACTGAAGTTACCAAGACCAACGTATTTTCTGAATTGAAATTCATTAAAATATCTGGAGTACTGACTGCGATCCCATCGATCATTTCGCCAGTTTTCTGCTTGTTAATATCAATGAAACCCTTGATTTGATATTGGTTAAGAATTTTTTTATAGCGCAGACTTTCAAAATAAGCCCCTAGCCCCCAAACAAACACATGGGGCGAGTCAAGATAGGGTAAATCCCTGTTTTTTTCACGGAGAATAGAATCATCTATATATTGTTTTACATTGTGGCTCAGTTTTAATTTGCCGCTATCTAACTTGTATAATCCTCCACACATGGGATATGGCATTGTCTTTACTGGATAAGATTCTGTTTCAAAATATCTACAAGTTTTAAATCCAAAAGGATGAAGCAGTAGGTCGAGGTGAATTGTGTCGAAATGGTTAATATGTTCAAAGTCGAAATAATAAAAAGGACTTTTAGTGTATTGGTAATAGCGAGATGCATCTGGTACTTCGATATATAGCATACCGTTTTCTGCGAGGATTTTTTTTATGATCCGAACCGTCTGTTTTAAATCATAAATATGCTCCATCACATTTGATAGAATCAATAAATCAACAGGCGGTAAATCGGGAAAGTTCTGTTTTGTTTTTAATAAATCGGTGCAGTAAACTTTGGTCTTTAATTGCTTTTCGGCATAAGAGGCACATCCAGGAGATATCTCTATTCCGCTCACGTTGGAAAACCCTCTTTGCTTCAAAAGTTGAAGTAAACCGCCTTTCCCACAACCAGAATCTATAACATGGATAGATTTCTCTTTAATATGCTGTTCTAGAAAATCAGTGGTTTGCTGATATCTGATTAGATCTGATTCTGAAAATCCCCCTGCTCCGGCGGTGATTTCCAGAATGTATTTATTTTGTCTAGCATAATGTTGTTCAAATACAGAAGCGCCAGTGTTAAAGTCATCGTAAATAAAGCCACAGTCCGTACACGAAACTATAAGGTATTGCAATGGAAGTATCTGGTATTCTGCTCTTTGATAATTAATCTCATGTAAAATATCTGCCCGGGCATTACTGCATATGGGACAATTTCGATAAGTTGTATAATCTGTCTTCGACATCACTCTCCTGCGTTCAGCATTATTAGAACTAGCGATTTTATTATTTTAACTGTTCTGTTATTTTTACAAACTAAAAGAATGCTATATCCTTAACAGGACTTTGCAACAAATTAAAAAGTGACACAACTACTTCATAGTGAATTGATGCGTTGAAATGAGGCGACTATTGGTTTAGCTGATTTTTTTGTAAACAATATAACACTATGAAATAGTCAAAATATAAGATTACGGTGTTAGCGTAAAATTTCAAGTCGTTTCCATGAATTTTGATTCCGAAACTTGTGAGTGGGTTATGATTTGGCGGACGTCGACATGATGGCGAAGTCTTTTAAAAATAAGGGCATCTGTCCGA
>DLIO01000081.1 GCA_002483765.1 Lentisphaeria bacterium UBA7640
GGTAAATTCAATCCCCCAGAGTCAACTTCTGATCCTGACCCGTTTCGTCGGATTGCATGGCTACGTTACAACGCTGATAAAAGTGTAGAAAATCTAGAAAAGATCGCCAGCGCACTACGCCGCAAATATCCCTCTGCTCTGATCCTAGGATTTGATGAATGGGCGGCTGCTACACCTCATGATTGGTCACGTCTTGGGGAATTAATTGATCTCCAACCCGGGCAGTCACTACCACTTCTAAGTGGTTTCCACCAATTTTCGCCGGCCTTTATTGCCAAATTTCATGCAGACTTGACCCAAAAACCGGTTTATCCATATCTCCAATTTATAAAATATCCGACTAGTATTACAGTGGAAACTCTTTATGAGTGGTGTGACCTTCTATTTCAAGGCGGCGCAGATGGCATCTATATTGGTGCAGTGGAGTGGTTTGACCGTGCTGTAGGGCACCCCAAGTTTAGTTCACCAGAAAAATGGGAAGCCATGCTCAATATTATTCGACGTACCCAAATCATGCCCAAACTTGACCTGCCAAGAGACTCTAAAGTCGCCCTACATTTCGGCAGTTATACCTTAATGAGCAAACTGAGGAGCCCTGCCAATAATATATTTCCAGTTTTTTCTTTGTTGGGACCTCGTTGCCGCACTTGGTTCACCATTACGGATGACTTCCAAATTGAACGCGATGTAGCTTTTTGGGACAAATATAATTTAGTAGTTATATCCGAAGAAAAATATATTTCCGAATCTATGCAAAATGCGATTAGCCGCTTTCTTGAACGTGGAGGCACTCTTTTGGTACTTGACCCAGAGGCATTCAAATATAGGATCGACGGTGAAGATCTTAGCAAATATCGCGAAGAACTTTTTGGTGCTAAAATTGTAGAATCTCCAGTCACTTCGTTAAATATCGTAACTTCGGCAGGGAAAAAATTGCCGAATCCCGGTTCGTTCAATTTCCAGATCACGATAACTGATTCTGCCAACACTAAGACTATGGCTAAATTTGATAATGGTTCTCCTGCATTGATAGAACACCGGATAAAAAATGGAAAGGTGATTTTGGCAGCATTTACCGCAGCCAACGATTACAGTGTTGATACTCCAGACTGGGTAGAGCAGTGGCGGCAATGGCTCGGGGAATTTAAAGTGAAACTCGATGAGCCGATCTGGCGCTTCCAAATTCCAAGGGATCCTTTAAGCAAAAAAATATGGAGAAAGTACAGCTGTGTATCAGGCAATGGTATGGAGTATATTCGTAACTATCCCGATACATCCATGAACCGCCAAGGCGCTTCGGTCACTTACCAGTACCGCAACCCACCGCTTATGGTTCCCGACACCTCTGAAAAGCTGATCGACCGAATCAAAGCCAAAGCTCTAAAAAAGAATAGCACTGGCACTTATGTTGAAAAAGATAAGGTTAAAAGTGAAAATTGGATTGCAAAATTCGGGCCGAAGGAAATCAGTGAAAACGAAATCACTTTTACATTTAATCAGGAATATCCACTACGCCACGGAAGAATTTTTTTCTCTGGAACTTTGCCTGAGTGCATAGTCGAGGCCAAAATTAATGGACAATGGATCAAACAAGCCGATATTTTGAGTCAAAATGTCGGAATTGATATAAGGCTGGTTGAGTTCCCGCTAAACTCTTCTACAGAACAATTGAGAATTATCCTCTCAAAACGACCATCTAATACCACTCTGACCTTAGTTGAAATGGACTTTTGGGCAAAGAAATGATCTAATCGCAATATATTATATATAAACCTTGCCGTTACATGCGGCAAGGCTGGTTCCGTTTGGCTATATATGCAACTATTAGGTTTTGCCCTGAAGTACCTAATTTCAAAAAGGGATTTAGTAAAAGTTTAGTCCCAAAAAATTGAGTAGGGAATCTAGGAAACAACGATAACGCCGGAAGTTGATAAAATTAACAGGCAAGGAAAAAATAGAAGCAAAAATTATGAAAAAAGGACAGCTGAAGGTTTTGGTCAATATGTTTAGAAGATATAAAAGCAAAATCTGGTAAGGGTTATCGTGTATGCCACGTGTTACCCACAGTGTTTGCTCCGGCTCCGACGAACTTGGTGCTAAGGGCCCATTCTCGACGGATCAAACCCTGTGGATAACTCTGATTAAAACATTCGAATATGTGTTTTGCAAAATAATAATAATGGGGAAGAACTAAATTTCGTTAGTTACTTCCGCTCAAACAAAAATAAATTAAGGTCAAAATAATACTTACCAAGGTGGTAAGTATTTGACAGAACCGTTTAACCATGGATGTATTACTTATGACATAGAAAATCACTCAAGCATGTAGGCCTGAAAAATAAAATTTTCAGTGAATCGACTTCCTATATAAAACATTACAATATTTTCTTCAAAAACATAACCATAATATTTCCGGAGGAATTATGGCGGAGAAAATTGCTCAAAGACAATCGGTCTAGAAAATAAAAATAAAATATTTAGTGTAAACAACTTTTTGACACTTATTAAAAATGGAGATTATTACAGATGAAAAAAGAAAGCAAAAAAAAACAGAAAAGTTATAAGTTACTAATAGCCAATAGGTTTACCCTTGTTGAATTGCTGATTACGATCGCAATTATAGCAATCCTCGCTTCGATGTTATTACCGGCAATGAATAAAGTAAGAGAGAAGGGCAAAGCGATTTCCTGCGCAAACAAGTTAAAACAGTTGGGAACTATGTTTACCTTTTATATCAACGACTATTGTCAACGCGCATTAAGATT
>DLIO01000109.1 GCA_002483765.1 Lentisphaeria bacterium UBA7640
ACGCTAATCAATCCTTAAGCATTATTCTGCGGAATCATCGTCACATCTTTTCAGAGTTTTGAGGATTTTGCTCGGTGACGAAACACTGTCGATGATCTCTTGAATAACTTCAGAGTGGCGTAATTTGCGTGAAACACTGCCAAGTAATTGTAGATATTCCTGCTGATTGCGATCAGGGGCTACGATAAAAACCAAAACACGAACAGGTTCGTCGTCATGACTTTCGTAATCGGTAATCGGTTCTTTCGTTACGCCGACCACAATCACCGGATCGGGAATTGAATTTAACCGTACGTGCGGTAGGGCTAACCCAAATCCGACTCCAGTTGTCATCATTTTTTCTCGTTTCCAAGCTGCACGAAATATAATATCACGGTCAACTTTAGATTGAATCGAGGCGACGGTAATTAATTCATCAAGCACTTCAAACTTATTTTCTCCGTTCAGAACAAGAACTGTGTCTTTGGTTAGGTATTTAGAGAAATTCATCTTCATCAAATTGCCTCCATATGGGAATCGTTAGTTATTTATCATTAATGCTATTAAGCTTATAGCCTAATCTAACCGTCTCAATTAAGTTGTCAATGCCTAGAAATATTATTTTTATATTTTTTGTCGTTTTTATGCTTCTTGCATAATTTAAAAAAGGACTGTAAGTTAATTATTTGCTAAATATTAATTTTTTGGAATTCTTTATGACTGAACCAAGCGACAACAAAACTGAAATTGAAAAACCAGAAGATTCCTATACCTCCGGCAATATTCTGCACGCGTATCTGCGCCAAATCGGTGATATCCCTTTATTGACGCCAGAAGAACAGGAGGAATTATCGCTCAAAATAACTGCAGTACTTAAAAAATATCGCACTAGCTTATATCGTTTTGGTTTTATCGCTTCGGAACATATTTTTATTTTACGCAATCCTAGCGGGAGTTCTGCCGCTGATTACTTTATGCCTTCATCGCTCAAAAAAACCGGCAAACCTCAATTTCTCTCTGATGCAGCTGAATGGGGCGATGAGATTCAAAAATATTATCAAACATTGAAAAATACATTCACGGGAAATAGCGCTGATCAGAAAAAAAACCGCAGCGAGCTCGTTAAATCAATGATGCGTTATACTGTCGTTTATGACTACCTCGAAGAGTGGTTCAAGGTCGCTTTGGAATATGTCCGTTTAGCAGCTCCAGAATTCGAACCACTAAAAGTAATGGCGACGGATATTGCCGAGGATCAAAAAATCTTGCTAGAAGAAAAGATGTTAATGAAAACCGCAGAAGTCATTGAATGTCTCCATGAAACGTCACAAGCTCGCACTGAACTTCACAAGTTGCATCAAAAAATATTAGAAGGCAATCTGCGCTTAGTAATTAGCGTGGCGCAACGTTACCGCAACAAAGGGTTGCCATTGCCTGACCTGATTCAAGAAGGTAACATGGGACTGATGCGCGCGCTGGAGAAATTTGATTTTGAATTGGGAAACCGTTTTAGTACTTATGCCACATGGTGGATCAAACAAAACGTAACCCGTGCCATCTCCAGCCAATCTCGAGTTATCCGTATTCCGCTCCATATGATTAACACTATTATGGCAATGAATAACGCTGAACAACTGTTCATTCAAGAAAATGGCCACGAACCGTCCGCCGAAGATTTGGCGAAGATTATGGAAGTACCGTCTTCACGTATTGGCGCAATCAGAAAAATGGCACGACAAGCAATTTCGCTTCAAGCGCCAATCGGGAGCTCGGAGGATAGTCCATCGCTTGAAGATGTCTTGTCCGACTCCGACTCCGATGACCCTACCCGTGCAATTTCGCACAAAATACTGTGCGAAAAACTTTATCAAATCCTGAACCTGCTACCAGAGCGTGAGCAACAAATCATGATTATGCGCTTTGGATTGCGAGGACATCAACCTATGTCGCTGTTAGAGCTGAGCAAGCATTTTGAACTCACCCGCGAGCGTATTCGACAAATCGAAATTGTAACTCTTAAACGACTACGCGAAGCTGATGCTAGAAATTTTTTAGATGACATTATGCAATATAAATAACCCGGAGAAATCAAACTTATGGATCCAAGACTTAACTTTATTTTTAAAAGACGAAGCATCAGGAAATTCACTGCAGAAAAAATCACTGACGCTGATCTAAAATCACTGCTAGAGGCTGGAATGGCAGCGCCGTCAGCTGGCGGTAAAGATCCGGTGCGTTTCATTATCATGACTCAACCAGAACTTAAACAAACCATCGCCGAATTTTTGCCGAATGGAAAATTTCTAACAGAAGCCCCGCTGGGCATTCTCGTGCTTGGCGACATAGACGTAGCGATCGCCAATAGTGAATCATACATGTTACAAGATTGCGCCGCAAGCATCGAAAATATCTTACTGGCAGCAACCGCGCTCGAACTGGGAACATGTTGGTTGGGTGTTCATCCGCGCGAAGATCGCATTGCCGGAATCAAACAGTTTTTCAAATTGCCGAAGAACCTGATTCCAATCTCGATAATCGCCGCCGGCCATCCAGACGAAACTAAGGAGCCGCGTACACGCTACAATCCCGCTGCGGTTAAATTCAACACTTGGAATTAAATTATGATCAACGTCAAACTTGACGGCATTAGCAAATCATACACCCGCGGAAAAACCGTTCTCGAACCGATTGACTTGGAAGTAAAAGGAGGCGAACTTTTTTTTCTACTCGGCCCCAGCGGTTGCGGCAAATCCACTTTATTGAGAATCATTGCTGGGTTTGTGAAACCCGATGCCGGACAAATATTTTTTGACGGAATCGACATTTCCAATTTAACCCCGGAGAAACGTGGCGCCGCTATGGTATTTCAAAGTTACGCGCTGTGGCCGCACATGACTGTTCGAGAAAACATTGCTTTCGGTTTGGAAATTCAAGGAATTAAAGATGCCGAGAAAGAACGGCGAATCACTGAAGCACTGGAGCTTGTGCAGTTAAGTGATTTAACTAGTCGCAAACCACCTTCGCTCTCTGGTGGACAACAACAACGCGTGGCTCTCGCTCGTGCTATCGTCGTCAGCCCAAAACTGCTATTGCTGGATGAACCGCTATCCAACCTTGATGCCAAGTTGCGTGACTCCATGCGAGTAGAAATTCGTCGCATTTGCAAAGAAGCACAACTAACTGCGATTTATGTGACTCATGACCGCAAAGAAGCGCTCAGTATGGCTGATCGTATCGCATTGCTTAACTGTGGCAATCTACAGCAAGTCGGAACTCCGCGCGAAATCTACCGCCATCCCACAAACGTCTTCTCGGCTGGTTTTATTGGCGACTGCAATTTATTACCAGGAAAAGTCACAAAAACATCTTCACGCAACTGTGTAATCCAGACTGCGGCAGGATTGATGGTCGCGGAAAATTTTTCAGCTGGACTCCGCACTGGGGCTGAAGTGACTTTGATGATCCGCCCTGAAGCAATTAGTCTTGGCGTCGGAACAATTAACAATTTCACCGCATGCGCTACCGATGAAAGTTTTTTAGGTGAATCTGGACAATGGAAACTCCAAGGCGAAGGTTTTCAATTAAATTGGCTGGAATTAAATTCACGAGAAAGAAGCGCGGATAACAAGGTAAAATTTCACATTGCTGCTGAAAATATCGTCGTTTTGGATTCTTGAAATTAGCGCGCGCATAATGCGCGCGCTAATTTCAGCAAAAAAATAATTAAACATAAAAATGGCTTTGATTATTTTCCATTAACATGTTGAAAAATATCATTTCGATTATATATTCATTGTTCTTGTTGTTTGCCGACCCGATCTCCGGCTTTCACTAAGATGTTGTAATATCTGTTAAAAGTTTGTAAACCTGAAAAAATAACTAATTATTGAGAACTAAAAAATGAAAACCTATCTCGCGAAAGTTGGAGAAATCGAACGCAAACATCTGCTATTCGACGCCTCCGAAGCACCACTCGGAAGGCTGGCGGTAAAAGTCGCTAACGCACTCCGCGGCAAAGACAAGCCAACCTATACACCACATATTGATACCGGAAATTTTGTTATCGTGGTTAACGCCGCTAACGTTGTTCTTAGTGGCAACAAAAGCACTGATAAAACCTATGAAAGCTACAGCGGATATCGCAGTGGACTGAAGATTGTCACCGCTGATGTGGTTCGTAAAAAGAACCCGGAACGCATGGTCAAAGAAGCTGTCTGGGGCATGCTCCCTAAAGGCCGTCTGGGCCGTTCAATCTTCCGTAAGCTCAAGGTCTATCCTGGCCTAGAACATCCGCACTCCGCACAACAACCTGAAAAAGTATCTTTCTGAAGGAATTAAATTATGGCTACTAAGACTACTGAAATTTGGGCCACCGGGCGTCGTAAATGCGCTGTGGCTAGAGTCCGTATCAAACCAGGAACTGGCAAAGTTGTTGTCAATGGCAAAGAAGCTATTGCCTATTTCGGCAGCGAAGCGCTGATTGGATTCTTATCCCAGCCGCTCGCAGTCACCGATATGATTGGAAAATTTGATATTGCAGCAAACATTCAAGGCGGCGGCCCCTGCGGTCAAGCTGGCGCGTTGCGTCATGGCATTTCTCGCGCCTTGGTTAAATATGAAGACTCATTGCGCGCAGTGTTGAAAAACAGTGGCATGATGACTCGTGATTCGCGCGTCAAAGAACGTAAGAAAAGCGGTCAACCCGGCGCACGTAAGCGTTTCCAATTCTCCAAACGCTAAGATCTGCCGAGGGAATTCAATTATGTCTAAAATTAAGGCCGCAATCGTTGGTGCTTCAGGTTATTCAGGCGAAGAACTTATTCGTCTGCTGTTGCGCCACCGCCAATGCCAAATCGGCGTGATTACCTCACGCCAGTATGATGGGCAAGCAGTGGAAACTGTTTTCCCCCGTTTTTCAGGTAGCGGCCTAGTTTTTTCTAATCCCGATGTCAAACAAATCGCTGAACAGTGTCAAGTGGCGTTTCTTGCCCTTCCACATGGTTTGGCGAGCGAGTTTGCGATCCCGCTTATCGAAGCAGGACTCAAAGTGATTGACATTAGCGCAGATTTCCGACTCCGTAGTACGAAAAAATATCAAGAATACTACAATCAGGAACACCCTTCTCCAGAGCTTTTAAAGAAGGCGGTTTACGGACTTCCTGAACGTTATCGCGAACAGATTAAATCAGCTGACATGATTGCTTGTCCTGGTTGTTATCCAACCAGCATCATTCTCGCGGTAGCGCCAATGTTGGAAGCTGGTTTGGCTTCAACAAAGGGCATTATTTCATCCAGTATCAGTGGTATTACCGGCGCCGGACGCAAGGTCGACTTGCCGTTTATTTTTCCGGAATGCAATGAAAGTGTTCGTGCTTATGGCGTTGCCGGCCATCGTCATCTACCCGAAGTTGAACAGGAATTAGCAGTGGCAGCCGGAGTTCCCGAAGTTGCGATAAACTTTATTCCACACTTGGCTCCCATCAATCGTGGCATTAATTCGACGATTATCATGGACGCCGAACCCGGTTGTTCGATGGATAAGATCACAGAAGCTTATAACAACGCTTATGCTAATGAACCTTTTGTACGGGTACTCAAGCCCGGCAAGCTTTCAGACACCAAATATGTAACAATGACTAACGTTTGCGAAATCGGTTATCAACTCGATCCGCACACCAATAAACTGATCATAACTTCGACGATTGACAATCTGACCAAAGGAGCATCCGGCCAAGCGGTTCAAAATATGAATATCCGTTTCGGTTTCGACGAAACCGAAGGCTTGCTCTAAAAATTTTATACAAAAAAAGCGTTGCCTGATTTTTTCTGGCAACGCTTTTTTTATTTATAGTAACAATAGTTTTACAATGTTTCTTGGCAAGCCAACCAACCTTCGCGGCCAGGGAATGGCTTTTGAACAATCTTACCTAATGGTGGTTCGCCGGCCGCTTGCACTAAATCCCCTAACGGCACAAACTCCCAGCCCTGCGCTTTAGCACGCACAATGAAATCATTGAACATCTCAAGGCATTTTCCACCCTCAGCTTCTGCGTGGATCGTCAGCACATTCAGTTCATTCGGCCGAAGCAGTCCCAATAAATGGTCATTAAAGTTAGCGTCAGTAATGCCATTACGCCCGACGACTTCATCATAAGTCGGAAGCGTCACTGGCACTTGAATCTGTTCTAACGGCTCATCATTGACTACTGGACGAAAAATACTCGTTCCACGACAGTCACTGTTATAAATAAAAGGAAACTTTGCCTTTTCAAGCAATAAGCTTTCTGTGCAACGCCAACCGGGAACCGCAGAACAGGTCGGCGAACGATCGCAAATCCCTGCCAACATGTCAAAGCCCTTTTGTAACTCCAAATAGATTTGGGCACTACTCATTTTTGAGATTTTCGCTTGTTCACGATGATGATCCCAAGCGTGAAGCCCAAGCTCATGACCATCATTGACCGTATCGATAATCACTTTCGAGAGGCGTTTGCCAATCTGAGGTCCCGGCCATGCTGTTCCCATAAAAATAATTTCTGGACCATAAAGTCCAGCGGCATTGGTCCGTAACATCTTAATCAAAAAATCTGGCTTAAGTAGCCGCCACAGATGACGCCCCATATTATCAGGCCCAACCGAGAAGAAAAAAGATGCTTTAAAATGGTGTTTTTCAAACAAACGACACAAAGCTGGAACGCCTTTCTTGGTGCCGCGAAATGTATCTACATCAACCCTCAAGCCAATCTTCATATTTTTATATCCCTCTGAAATCATCATATTTAGACAGCTATTGCGCGCTAAATCTTATTGTTTTAATATTAAAAGAACAGGTGCCACGCGCACTACAACGAGCACGTGCGGCACCAATTTTGAAACTAATATTCACTTATCTTGTTAGTGCGAATATTAGTCTAGAGTGAAAAACTCCTCCGATTCAATCGCTTCTTTAAGGAAAAAATCCAAAGTCGTCTCAATCGACTGATCAAGTTTAATCTCGGGTTGCCATCCGAGCATTTTATTGGCATTTTTAATGCTCGGCTTACGATGCTGCACATCTTGATAGCCTTTGCCGTAAAAAGCTCCGCTCTCGACTACGATCGTACCAGCAAAAGGCGGGAACTTCGCGCGTGCTGGATGTTTGTCGAATTTGTCGACCAACATCTCGGCCATCTCTTTAATGCTCGCTTCGTTGTCAGGATTGCCAATATTGATGATCTGTCCATCACAATTGCCATCCTTGTTTTCGATAATCCGATAAAGGGCTTCAATTCCTTCAGAGATATCGACAAAACAGCGTTTTTGTTCGCCACCATCAACCAATTGAATCGGAGAACCTTGAACGAGGTTGAGAATCAATTGAGTGATTGCGCGGGAACTGCCGATACGGGCAGAAGTTAAGCTATCGAGTTTCGGCCCAATCCAGTTGAATGGGCGGAACAACGTAAAGCGGAGTTGATTTTTGGCACCATAAGCCCAAATTACTCGATCCAACATCTGTTTGCTGCAGGAATATATCCAGCGCTGCATACGGATCGGCCCCGTAATTAAGCATGAATTGTCTTCGTCAAAATTTTCATCCTGACACATTCCATAGACTTCAGAAGTCGATGGGAAAATAATCCGTTTATCATATTTCACGCAATATCGAACAATACGCAGGTTTTCTTCGAAGTCCAGTTCGAAAACCCGTAGCGGGTTGCGCGTGTATTCAATCGGAGTCGCGATTGCCACCAATGGAAGAATGATGTCACATTTGCGGATATGATACTCAATCCATTCGCGATGGATAGAGATATCGCCCTCAAGATAATGAAAATTGGGCTGATCGAGTAGATGTTCGATGTAGTTCGCGCGAAGATCAAGCCCGTAAACTTCATATTTACCACTGGCTAACAAACGATCACTGAGATGACTGCCGATAAAACCGTTAACACCAAGAATCAAAACACTTTTCTTACGAGATGCTTCTTTACGGCAACGAACATCGCCAGTGAAGACCATATTCTTAACAATTCGGGCTTCCGCGGCGAACTGCGAACCGGTCATTAACAAACCATCCGCCAACTGTGCGGACTCAACCTTTATTGCCCCTTTACCGCAAGCAATAATTAATGGATTAGCGTTAATCAGCGTGCCAGGAGCAGCGCCGTTATTATCTTCAACCGTGCTTACTGTCCAGAAAAAACATTTACGGTCGCCCATAAAACTGTAGGCGCCAGGATAAGGGCGGGTCACGGCACGAACCAAATTACGCACTTCAGTCGCAGATTTATTCCAGTCAATCTCACCGTCTGTGGGCTTGCGTCCACCGTAATAAGTAGCCTGCGCGTGATCTTGCGGGGTGCGTGGTGCCGTTCCTGACTTGATTAATGGCAAAACCTCTGCCAGCATTGCTGCCGCAGCATCAGTCGCTTTCAAATGAACCGATTTTGCGGTATCACAATCTTCAATCGTAATCTTGTTTTGTGCAACAATATCACCGGCGTCAGGTTTTGCGGTCATGTAATGCAAAGTCACTCCAGTCTCTTTTTCACCATTGACCAATGCCCAGTTAATCGGCACGCGCCCGCGATATTTCGGCAATAATGAACCATGTAAATTCAAGCATCCGTGTTTTGGAATATCCAGGATCTCGGACTTGATCATATTGCGATAATAAAACGAAAAAATAATGTCAGGATTGATTGATTTTATTTTATTGACCCAAACTGGATGATTCACATCTTCCGGAGCAAATACTGGAATGCCATGCTTGAAAGCAGTTTCCGCGACAGAATCGAACCAGATATTTTCGCCGGGATTGTCTTTGTGAGTGAACACCGCCGCGATTTCGAAACCATTTTTTAGCAGGGCTTCAATGCCGGCACAACCGATATTGTGATACCCAAAAACAACACATTTCATAACACTCTCCAGATAATTTTTTTTAATAATTCTATATTTTAATTTTCTTTACGTCCAATCACATTTTCTACGAAATAACGTGGCCTAGCGCGCACGTCATAATACATCCTTCCAAGGTATTCGCCAAGTAATCCAATTGCAATCAACTGCACTCCAGCAATAATAAACACGAAAGCCATTAGTGTGAAAACACCGTCTGCAGCCCATTCCGCATCATAATAAAAGCGCAAAAAAAGCACTATTAAACCAAACAAAATACCACCAGTAGACACCAGACCTCCAACATAACTCATGATCCGCAGTGGGGCAGTCGTCATACAGGTCAAAAGGTTAAATTGTAGATTGATTAATTTCATAAATGAATACTTTGACGTCCCAATAGTGCGTTCGCTGTGCCCAACGTCAATCTCGCAAGTTGAACGCGCAAAGCTGTTACCAAGTACAGGAATAAAGGTGCTGCGTTCATTGCACGCGAGCATCGCTTTAACTATTGGCGCACGGTAAGCTCGCAGCATACAGCCGTAATCTTTCATTTTAACGCCAGTCGCCTTCTGGGCAATGCGATTTACCACCCACGACGGAGCTCGGCGAAAAATACTATCCTTACGCTTGGCGCGCACTGTGCCGATCACATCATAGCCCTCTTCAGCTTTTTCGACTATTCGTGGAAATTCTTCTGGTGGGTTCTGTAAATCTGCGTCAATCGTAATGATCAAATCGCCACGAGCTTCAGCGAAGCCAGCCATGATGGCAGCGTGTTGCCCATAATTACGATTTAAAATAACCACAACAACTTTGCCGTCATTTTTTTCAGCAGCCTCAACCATAATCGGGATCGAACGATCAATACTACCATCATCGACCAATAATAACTCATAATCTTTGTTAGTCTGCTCAAGTGATTTCAAACAACGCTCAATCAATTCTTCCAGACAACCTTCTTCGTTGTAAACCGGAACCACTACTGATACTTTCTTTACTGAATAATCTTTTTTCAACATTTTGCTATTCCTTGCTTGGGATTAGTTTCCAACATTTTAATTTCCTGGCACCGGGTTTTTCAAATGGAACACCTTTTTCCTGATATTCCGCATTTTCAACCGGAAAGTCTGGGAATACGGTTAAGATACTCGCTAAAGTGCGATTTCTCGTTTCTGCAACCAAATACTTAGGCTCGTCGTTAGAATTCACAAAATCCTTCAACTCGTCCGCTGTTTGCAATACCGTTATTGGTTTCTTCGCATTCATATAAAAAATTATTTTAGGATATATTTTCGGAAAAAAAGCAATATTTTCAGTCTTAATTCCGTTTAAACCATTTTTCAAGATATGTGCAAAATCCTTTTCATTACGTAAATTACTTGCTGCGGGATAAAGTACCGCAAAAGCTGCGCCAATAATCAATGTGCTTGAAACGATAACGGCTGCCCACGGTAACGGTAACATGGTATAGCGAGCAATCAGTTTACGACCAAAGACCAAAATAATGAAAGCCGGAATAGCCACAACGGGCATCGTCCAGATTATTACCCCCGGAATTAGTTTGATGTCGTCAGGCAAAAAATCTAACTTTAAGAAATATGGAGCAATGGGAATCGCGAGAACCGCTATTCCAGTTAAAACAATCAGTACCCAACGATGAACTTTTGCCCACCAGTCGCGCCATTTATATTCCCCCGAGCCAGCGATATATTCCGCGATTAAAATCGTTAAAAATGGCACAATCGGTAAAATATAATACCAACGACGCGAGCCTGATGCGGAAAACATTAAAAAAACCACCAGATTCACCAGTAATAGCCAGCGAGTATTGAGATCAAGTTTTTTCCATTTCGTGCTTACCGCAGCGATTGCGATGAACAATAATACTGACCACGGCGCCATGATTTTAGGAACGTGAAAAAGATAGATAAAAAAAGGTTCATCATTATGATCAAAGGGCTTGAATACTCGTACGATATTTTCACGCCACACTAACTCTAAACCAGTCAACCCAGAGTTAGCAGTATCAAACCCAGCCGGCAACGGCAATCTTGCAGAGATAAGAAATGTTGAAAGAAAAACCCCTAGCCCAATTAAAAACGCCGCTCCATGAGAAATTTTAAGGTGTTTTTTCCATGTTCCGTCAAGCAACAAATAAATAATTACCAATATCGGAGGAAGTGCCAAAGCTGATAACCCTTTCGTCAATGCTCCACCAAAACAGATTACCCAAAACAGCAAGTAGCTCCAGAATCCCCCTTTCTCTTTTGTTTGAAAGAACCACAACACTGCTAAAATCACTGCGGTCATATTCATCATGTCCGCAGCCGCCAAACGTCCCTGAAAAATGAATCCGTAGCCACAAAGCAATAGCCAACCGCTGGTAATACCAACCGCCCTGCCCCATATTTTTGTCGCGAACTTAATAGTCGCATAAAGTGCGATCAATGCCGAAAGCGCGCTGGGCAGGCGAATTATAAATTCGTTGAGAATTCCGGTAATTTTAGCCAATAAAACAATCGGCCAATACGAAAGCAAAGGTTTATCAAAGTAAACTTCGCCGTTAATAGCTGGATGAAACCAATCACCGGTCATTAACATTTCGCGCGCCACTTCGGCCCAGCGATCTTCAGAAGCCCATAATTGATTAACGCCGAGCTGAAAAACCAGTATAAAGAGCGCCATTGTCCAAAAAGTGAAGACTTGAAAATTACTGGCTTTGGTTTCTGTTTTAATCATTGGCCCTAGCCTCAATTCCCGCTCAACACGTCTTTAATTGCTTGAACTACGTCATCTTGGTCGCGGTCACTCATTCCCGAAAACAGCGGTAAAGAACAGATCCGATCAGAATTGAATTCGGTATTCGGTAATGACCCGCGCTTGAAGCCCATATTCTCGCGATAGTACTTTTGGACATGAGCAGCAGTAAAGTGCAATCCAGTACCGATATTTTTATTTTTCAATTTTTCCATAAATTCATTGCGTGTCATTTTATCTGTAACAACTCGAACAATAAAGAGATGCCAAGCATTCTTAAAGTCATAACCTTCAGGATCGCACAGAGGTTCAATGCCATCAACTCCATCCAAAAGCTCTCGATAACGCAATGCTAGTTGTTCGCGCCGCGCATTATTTTCACTAAGACGTTTCAATTGCCCAAGACCAAGTGCGGCCTGCATATCAGTCAAATTATATTTAAATCCGGGAAAAATCACTTCTGCTTGAGGAGATCTGCCACGGTTAGAGCGATCAAAAGCATCAACTCCCAAACCATGAAACTTCCAAGAACGAAACTTTTTTGCAATCTCTTCGTCATCTGTGACCAAGGCTCCACCTTCTGCAGTGGTAACGTTCTTTATAGCATGAAATGAAAAAAGACCAGAGCCGTCGGCACAAACATGTCGACCTTTGTAATATGTGCCAATTGCATGAGCAGCATCATCAACAACTGGAATATCGCCAGCAACTGCTCTGATGCCATCAATATCAAAAGGAGCTCCTGCATAATGAACTGGAATGATTAATTTGGTTTTCGCAGTGATACAGGACTTCACTGATTGTGGAGTAACCATTAAAGTGTCGCGATCGATTTCAGCAAAAACTGGGGTTGCGCCAGCCAAAACAATCATATTTACAGTAGAAACCCAAGTCAGTGAAGGAGTAATTACTTCATCTCCGGGACCAATATCCATCACCTTCATCAAGATATGCATTCCTGCAGTCGCGGAACTCAAAGCCACCGCATATTTATTACCGGTAATCCGACAGAGTTCTTCTTCAAACTCAATATTTTTCGGCCCATTAGTGATCCAGCCTGAACGCAACACATCTACGACAGCTTCAATATCTGATTCTTTAATATCAGGTTTAGTGAAAGGCAAAAACTCGTTTCTCATTTCAATTCCTCACATATTGTTAAGCTCCCTAATATATCAATAGAAGCTCAAAAATCAATCATTAATTCCTACAGATTTGAGAAAATGGCAACGGAGGTTTTTAACTCCAGATAGACACAAAATTATCGCCAATGGAAGAGAGTAATGTGAGTCTTTTATCCAATAGAGTAAGCCCAAATCTCTTTGCGTTCTTTGTTTTATTCGTGGTTACAACCCACCCTTTTTCCGTTATAACTTCTAATCTCAAGATTCCTATCCCCATTCAACAATGTAAAAAGGCAAAGATCTTTTTTTAATAGTTCTTCAATTGCAACCCAGACTAAAAAGCACTAGATTATATACCGAAATAAAAATATAAAGGAAATATTATGAAGAATAAATTAATGTCGTCATGTGGACTATTCGCTATCTTGTTTTTAGTTAGTGGTTGTTTTTCGGCCTTGACGCCAATCAAAATCAATTATTATGATCTAAACATGCCTGCCCCCAACCCCCTAACAGATACCCAAATTATAATTGAAAGTCTCGAAAACATGTCAGGTTCCGGCGAAAAAATGCGATACCGCACAAATAACAATCAACAATTGGTTGACGATCAAAATAGATGGATTCAATTTCCAGATGAGATGATCGTCCGCTATCTTAACACCATACTTGGTGGCAACGCTTCGGATAAATCATTCCGAGTGAGAGGACAATTAGACGTTTTTGAAATTAATTTAACCCAAAACACCGCTTCTCTACAGTGCTCTTTCACTATTTTTGAAGCTGGAACCGAGCAGCAACAATCCAAAGTTTACCGTAAAACTCTTGAACTTAAAGAACAATCTCCACAAGCCTTTGCAGAAGCGTTCTCCAACGCTGCCGCTGGGCTATCTGACGAGATAAAAAATCTGATTGAAAACTGGAGCAAGCGGTAGTTCAAAAAGTAAGATGAAACTGCTGATAATATCTCTCTGCTTGATCACGCTGGGCATACAAGCCCACGATATTCCTACGCTTCCAGAACTGCTCGAAAAAAATTATCAAGCATCGAAGCCGCTCACCGAAACCCATTCATACATTACGCGAACCGTCAATTTTGTCCCCAAATCACCACCGTTTTATATTGATAAAATTTATAAATCAGGTGGAAAAATAAAAATCAGCACTCGTCTTCAAGATGGAACTACCACAGCGATCCTGGCCTTTAATGGAAAAACTGCGTGGTCTCAAGATATCAATGGCCAAACTAATATCCTAGATAAATCCGAGGCTCAAAAACTACGATTTATTGCAGCCGCTAGCAATCCGAATGGAAAACTCAGCGACTACTTTGAAAAAATTGACTTGGCAGAAAAAACCGAAATCGTTGGCTCTGACGTCTGTTTTAAGTTAAATTGCATCACATTTTCTCAATACAATCAAATGCCAACGACTTATTATATTAGCACCAAAGATTTTTTAATCCGTCGCACTTATATGATCTCATTACAGCAAGGTTCAGCATTATCGATAAACTCGTTCTATTTAAATTACAAAAACTTTAACGGTCTAATATTGCCAGAGGAAACTCGTACCGACACTCCACAATCTCCAGTGGTGTCAAGGATAATCTCAGTACAGATCAATCCTGAACTAAGGGATCAAGAGTTCGACCCGCCAACCCAAGCAAACTTGACGTCAGGAAAAAACTTTATCCAAGAACCATAATTAATGTAATTATGGTTTTAATTCGCGCGCGCATAATGCGCGCGCGAATTCAAGACTGTAGTTATAGAGTTTATGCCTCTCGATTACTCAATGATATACACGAGCTGTATGGGCGATAACATGCTGTCCGACTCTCTACCCTCAGTCAATTACTCCCAATCAATTTGACATTAAAAAAAAACTGTGTATGATAATAATATTAAATCGGATTGGTAGAAAGTTTAAGCTCAAAACCTAAAATCAGGAGAAAGTCATAAGAAGATGAATTTTTGGTGGTGTTTTATAAAAAACCCATTAGATGCGCAAAGTGTATTTTACGTGTAAAAATAAAATTTCAAGCAAAAGAACCAATCTTTGAAAATTGGTTTGGGAGACTCAGATGAAAATCAAAAAAATTCTTTATTCGGCAGGCACTAGCGGTTTTTTCTTCGACGATCTTCGTGCCATCAAGCAAGGCCTCAGTCACGATGGGTTTATTTATAACGGCGCTCCAGTAACACCGGGATTCGACAGCGTCCGCCAAGCCGGTGAGAGTGTTTCAATTATTCTGGAACTGGAAGACGGACAATTTGCCATCGGCGATGCAGTAGCAGTACAATATTCAGGCGCTGGCGGCCGTGATCCCTTGTTTTTGGCAGAAACTTATATCCCATTTCTCGAACAGCATGTTACACCAATCCTCCAAAACTTAGATATTGGAAGTTTCCGTGAAGCCGCCAAATCTTTAGATGAATTGAGGGTTAACGGCAAACGATTACACACCGCGTTGCGTTACGGCCTTAGCCAAGCGGTATTAGATGCAAAAGCCAAAAGTGAAAATCGCTTGATGTGCGAAGTGCTTTGCGATGAGTATTCGCTGCCGGTAATTGCGCAAGGGGTTCCGATATTCGGGCAAACCGGCGACGATCGTTATGACGGCGCAGATAAGATGATTCTCAAACAAACTGAGGTTCTACCTCACGCACTGATTAATAATGTTGATGAAAAGCTCGGACGCAAAGGGGAAAAACTTGAGGAATATTTATCTTGGTTGATCAAACGCATCGTCAAAATACGTACCAACGAGTCATATCACCCCACTTTGCACCTTGACTTATATGGCACTTTAGGCTTGATTTTTGATCAGCCCGCAAGAATAGCAGAATATCTGGCAGCCCTTGGTAAAAGAGCTGGAGAATTCCCGTTATACATTGAAGGCCCGGTTGACATGGATAGCAAAAATCAGCAGATAGATATCTTAACTCAAATCACACAACATCTGAGCAAACTCGGTTCTCCGGTTAAAATTGTCGCTGATGAATGGTGCAATAACTACAATGACATTGTCGATTTTGCCGATGCCGCATGCTGTCACATGATCCAGATTAAAACTCCTGACCTTGGCAGTCTCCACAATGCCGTTGAAGCAGTTTTGTATTGCAAAAACAATGGGATTGAACCTTATCTGGGTGGAAGTTGTAACGAAACCGACATTTCAGTACGGGCCAGCATCCACGCAGCCCTTGCAGCACAAGCGCAACGCATCCTAGCTAGACCAGGATTAGGCTTTGACGTCGGATTTACGATTGCTCGTAATGAAATGGCGCGCGCAATCCAAATCATAAAAATGAGACGCGGATAAGCAAACTCAGGAAATTCCTTCTTTCATGTTTTGAACACTATTGAAGAATTAATTTTATCACTTACATTGGTATATTGTAATTTGTCTTTTACTGCCAGAAAGGCATATTGATAACCCATGAACTTGACTGATTACAAAACTAAAATAAGTTATAAAAAACATCTTGATGACCGCTCGCGTATTATGCGCGCGCAGTCATTAGAACGAAATTAACAATAGAGAATCAAAATTATGAAAGAAATTTTCCCTATATTAGGTTACGACGTCGGTGGAACAAAAATCGCTTCTTCTTTGATGATGAGCGATGGTAAAGTTATCGCATCGGAACGTTTTGACAACAAAGACACTGACCCGAATGAAATGCTGCCCAAACTGGTGGCGGCTGGCAAAACCATGCTGCACGCCGCTAATATCCCACATACAGCAGTTCGTGGAATTGGAATCTCTACTCCAAGTCCTGCCGATATTCCAAATGGAATTATCGTCGGACCACCAAATAATCCAAAATGGCGCAATGTCAAAATTGGCAGTTTCCTCTCCAATGCACTCGGAATCGAAGCCACAATGGAAAATGACGCCAATGCGGGAATGCTGGCGGAATGGTTCTTCGGCGCAGGCAAAGGCTGTCGCAATGCTATTTATCTCACGATGAGCACTGGCATTGGAGGCGGAATTATCGCGAGTGGGCGTTTATTGCAAGGCAAGAGTTTTTATGCTGGTGAGATTGGGCACATTGTTATTGATCGCGACGGACCACTCTGCAACTGTGGATTGCGTGGTTGCTATGAGGCATTTTGCGGTGGCCGTGCGGTCGCTCAACGCTTACAATGCGAATTAGCAACAAAAACAGATCACGCTATTGTTCAAGCAGCCGGTGGAAAAGTAGAAGATATTGACTTTGTTGCGCTCGAAAAAGCCGTTATCGCTGGCGATGAATACGCGTTAAAAATCTGGGATGAAATTGCGCTACGCAATG
Source organism: Lentisphaeria bacterium UBA7640 (assembly GCA_002483765.1). GTDB lineage: Bacteria > Verrucomicrobiota > Lentisphaeria > Victivallales > Victivallaceae > UBA7640. Next base: position 17,051 of record DLIO01000109.1, read on the forward strand.
CCCAAGGTATCGGCATTTTGATTAATATTTTCAACCCTGAAAAAGTCATCCTCGGTACCATTGCTTGGGCGGCGGGTGAACTATTCACCAAGCCTGTAAAGGCGTATTTACCACGTTTTTGCTGGCCAGAAATGCTAGATGGCTGTGAAATTACCACTAGCGCGTTACGTCGTGATATCGGCGCGTACGCTGGGCCTGCGATCGTTTTAAACCACCTTTACAACCAAGGCCTTTACAATCCGTTTTAATAAACAAGTCAGATTCAAGTATTAAAAATAAAAGTCCAAGTTCTCTCTGGAACATAGATCTCGCCGTGGCGATCATAGTTCTAACCTTTCAAGCATTAATTGTTTAGAAATAGTTGGAATCTCTTTAATATGTTGCGAATAACACCATTTGCTCCTTGACAAATTTTTTTTGTTCGTTATTTTTAAGTATATTTTAAAACAATGCCAGAATTCCGTTATACTCAAGGATGGCTTTATGAAAGAACCAAATGGCACTGATCCGGAAGTTCGCGAGCGAAGTCGCGTTAGGAGTGGAATAAAAGGTGTATCACTCATTATCGTTGTTGCTGTAGTCGCGATATTAATTGCTGGATTTTCTTATGTTTGGTGGGTGGTTGATTCAACCGAGCATGAAATGCGGGAAGACCTGCTCACACGGACAACTCTGATTGCAAAAGCTCTAAACTCAGATATAGTTAAGTCGTTTTCAGGCTCAGAACATGACTTGGAAAACCCTGAATACCACCGCCTCAAAGAACAGCTCAGCATTTTAAAACAAGCTAATAAGGATATTCGCTTTGTTTATCTCATAGGTCGTAAGCCTGACGGGAAAATATTTTTCTTTATTGATAGTGAACCGGCCGATTCTCCAGACTATTCCGCGCCAGGACATCTTTATATCGGAGCATCTGCAGCGCTAAAGGATGCTCTCAAGAATTGGCGTAATGTAGTCATTAGCCCGGAAAACGACCAATGGGGTAGCTATTTGTCAGGAATCGCTCCAGTCCGGGATTTACTGACGGGCGAACCGATCGCAGCGTTGGGAGTCGACATTAGCGTTCCCAATTGGAACGATAAATTGATCATCGCGGCATTACCTGGCGCAATTACCACAATTCTGTTAATTGTGGTTGTGTTCATCTATACCCTCCTTTTTAGACGCCGCAATCGCTTAAAAAGTGGATCAGCAAACTGGTTGAATTATCTTGAACCTACGCTCGCCGCCGTATTAGGGATTATTCTTTCGTTATTTATTGCATGGAGTATACAAGAAGATGAGCATGACCAATGGCACGACCTGTTTTCACAAATGGCTTCGGGTGCTTCAGAATTAGTGACGAACATCATCGATACTTTACAGTTCAAAGAGCTCGAAGGATTAGCTGGACTATTTGAATCCAGCGAAGATGTGACCAAGGAGGAATTTGAAACTTTTTCACGCTATTTAATGAAAAATTCAGTGATAAAAATGTGGGGATGGGCTGAAGCGGTTCCAGAGAGTGAAAAAGCCAATTTTGAGAAAAAAATATTACAACAAGCAAGTAAATCCGCTATATGGCATGCCGATAGCAAAGGGGCAAGCACCAAGGTTCCTCCTCAAAACATCTATTATCCTGTACTTTTCTTGGTCAACAATGATGATAACAACTATGCGGTCGGACTCGAACTCGGCCAAGATGCACAACGCCGTGCCGCGATTGAAATTGCGACAAAAACGCGACTGCCGACTGCGACTGGAGTCGTCACGCTGATTCTTGATTCGAAAGGCAATAATGGTATATCGATTATCCGTCCGGTATTTGACTCGAAAAATAAAACCCAGCTGCGCGGCTTCGTTTTGGCTGCGGTCAGGCTCAATGAATTGTTGGGATATGATCGACGAAAGTATAATATGCTAAAAATGACAGTTTCACTTTTGCATGATAATGCTCCGCCAGAGGTTTTGATTAGTTTTGGAGAAAGATCAAAAAAATGTCAATACAGCGTTCTAACGCGACCAATCTTTGCCTTTGGAAAAGTCTTTACTGTAACGGTGCACCCTGGTTCAACATTCATGAAAGCTTACCCGGCATGGAAAGGCTTTATCGCATTCTTGTTCGGCTTATTATTAACCTCTGCTATCGTAATAATTGTGATTTTGACTGCCAAAAGACGTGCGACCTTAGAAAATTTGGTCAGTGACCGTACCGCAAAACTTGGTGAAAGTGAAAAACGTTTTAACCTGCTAGGAGAGCACAGCCGCACCGTATTTTGGGAATGTGATAATGAGGGGATTTATACCTATACCAGTCCAGCGATCAAGAATGTTTTTGGTTATGACCCAGATGAGTTGGTTGGGCAAAAAAAAATCTATGATATCTGTTCGGAAACTGAGAAGGAAAACTTAAAAAAACAGGTGACTCTATTACTCAAAAAAGGAGAACCTGTTAATAATTTCATTAGTCCTTTTAAAACTAAAAACGGAAAAGATGTTATTGTCTTGAGCCATGCAATACCGCTGTTTGATGCTGAAGATAACTTCGCCGGATTTAGCGGTTCCAGCTATGATGTTACCGAGCGGGAACAGCTGGACGCCGAGCTAAAAAGAAGTCAAGCGGCAGCTGAGGATGCTAATCACGCAAAAAGTGAATTCCTGGCCAATATGAGTCATGAAATCAGAACCCCAATCAATGGCGTCATTGGGGCTGCCAATTTGCTGGGCGAAACCGAACTCAAAGATGAACAGCAAGAATATGTAGACATCATCAATTCTAGTGGTAAACTACTTTTGGGAGTGGTTAATGGATTATTGGATTTTTCACAAATTGAAGCTGGAAAAATCAAACTCTTCAATGCGGAATTCAACCTCAGAAGCATGCTGCACAACCTTGCCTGTAATTTATCAATAGCAGCCCATGATAAAAATATTGAATTGATCTGCTCTGTGCCGCCCAATGCTCCAGTTCTGCTTTATGGTGACGAACTTCGTCTCCAGCAAATAATTATCAATCTCGCCAGCAATGCGATAAAATTTACCGATACTGGAGAAGTTGTCGTAAAAACCGAAGTCGAAAACGACACTGCTGAAATCGTATCATTCCGCTTTTCTGTACGCGATACTGGCATCGGAATCGCCAAAGACCAACAAGAGATGCTGTGTACTGCGTTTTTCCAGGCAGATTCTTCGCCCAAACGCCGCCATGGCGGTACTGGGCTTGGCTTATCCATTTCGAAGCGCTTGATTGAACTTATGGGCGGGAAACTGGACTTCTCCAGTGAACTTGGTCACGGCTCGGAATTTTTCTTTACCTTGTCCTTTCGCAAGCAGCCAGATTCTCACGAAGAGGGGTTGCTTGTTCCTCCAGAATTATTGCACGCGAAGGCCTTAGTGATTGACCACAATGAAACCATACTGAAAGAATTGATGGAAAGGTTAGCCCTCAGATCATTACGTCCAATCGGCGTCACAGACATTCCAGCTGCTGAAAAACTTATTAAGCAGGCACAAGAAGATAGAGATCCGTTTAAGCTCATTCTGGTTGATATGCACTTGACTGGTCTTGGCAAAGATGCCAATCCGCTCGCCGAACTTGCAAAATCTGGCGTGTGTATGGTCGCGCTTTTGCCATTCGGCGAATTATTCAAAGCAGATGAACTGAAAGCCAATGGATTTACGGCGGTGTTAACTAAACCATTCAGAAGAAAGGATTTCTGGAAAATCTTACAAGCGGCGGTGAGTGAAAAAGCCCCAGAAACAGGACCTGCTACGCCAAAAACAATTGCGGACTTGCAATCTGTTCTAAAAGATACCAATGATAAAACATCAACAAACCCAATAGTTAAAAATGCAGAGATTCTGCTCGTAGAAGATAATTTGATCAACCAAAAAATAGTATTGGCAATACTTAAAAAAATGGACATACAGGCGGATATTGCCGTAAATGGAAAAATCGCTCTGGATATGTTGTCCCAAAAAACCTACCGTTTAGTGTTGATGGATATCCAAATGCCAGTTATGGACGGTTTCGAGGCAACGGAAAAAATCCGTGATCCAAACACGCCGGTAAAAGATCATCAGATCCCAATTATCGCCATGACTGCCCATGCCATAGACGGTTATCGTGATAGTTGCATTAAAGCCGGAATGAATGATTATATCGCGAAACCGGTTACCCCGCAACAAATGCGCGAAAAGCTAGAGTTATGGCTAAGAAAAGATCTAGAAACATAACCAAATAAAGTTTTCCAAGATATAACATCACTACAGTCTGTGTCCGTAACTGCTGTCTTTAATTCGCGCGCGCATTATGCGCGCGCGAATTACGAACTTGAATTACATTGTTTTCCGAGTTGCTATTTTGCGGCCAAATCAGGTTTTCTAGCGGCTTGAGTTTCATCCATACGCCTGACTGGCATAGTTATTGGCGCATCTTGCAGTGATACCGGATCGGTTTCCGCTAATTCTGCAATCTCAATCATCGCATCAACAAATTCATCCATTGTCTCTTTTGACTCGGTTTCGGTCGGCTCAATCATCAGCGCTTCAGGAATGATTAGCGGGAAATAGATAGTTGGAGGATGAATCCCACGATCAATTAATGCTTTGGCTATATCGAGCGCGTGAACACCATTAACGACTTGACGCGTTGCCGAAAATACACATTCGTGCATACACATCCGCGTGATTTTCTGGTCATAGTAAGGCGCCAGTTTGACACGCAAATAATTGGCGTTTAGAACGGCGTTTTCGCTGACTCGGATCATCCCAACACGCCCGAGCATCAGCATATAGGCGCAACTGCGTATCAAGACGCCAAAATTACCGTAAAAAGGTGCCATTTTGCCGATAGATTGTGGGTGATTGCTTTCTAAAGTATAACTGCCATCAGTTCCTTGGACAACTCGCGGAACTGGTAAAAATGCTCGGAGTCTTTCAACGACGCCGACTGGACCGGCACCAGGACCGCCACCGCCATGCGGAGTAGAAAAAGTTTTATGCACATTGACATGCATTACATCAAATCCAAGATCGCCGGGGCGCACGCGTCCGATAATAGCGTTGGCATTGGCGCCATCGCAATAACACAAACCACCAGCATCGTGAACCATAGCACAAATTTTTTCGACGTTACGATCAAACATTCCAACCGTATTCGGGCAAGTCAGCATCAAACCCGCGACGTCATCGCCAAGTTTAGCCGCGAGATCGTCTAAGTCGACATTTCCTTCACTATCGGAAGCAACTTCGCGACAGGTAAAACCTGCTTGAATGGCGCTAGCTGGATTAGTACCATGGGCGGCGTCAGGAATCAGCATAACAGTACGCTGAGTTTCGCCACGCGCTTTAAAATAAGCAGCGATCAGCATAACACCAGTAAATTCGCCGTTCGCTCCTGCCATCGGCTGCAAAGTAGTTTCTGCGAAGCCTAACAGCTCACTCAGAAAGCGTTCCTGCCGATATAGTGTTTCCAGCGTACCTTGGGAGAGTTTTTCACCACCCGGCAGTTGCCCTAACCACGGATGTTGGTCAGTAAAACCCGCCATACGTGCGATAGTTTCATGCGATTTTGGATTGTACTTCATCGTACAAGAACCAAGCGGGTAAAAATGGGAATCAACGCCGAAGTTCTTACGACTTAAATTGGTAAAATGCCGGACCGCGTCCAGTTCTGTTACTTCAGGTAACTGGGCAGAAATAGTACGGCGCATTTCGTCGGGAATTGCCGAAGCCATCGGCACATCACATATTGGCGCTCGATAAGCTCGGCGTCCGTCACGGCCTTTATCAAAAATCAGTTTCATAGTATCTCCTCCAACGCTTTGACTAATCCGATAATTTCTACACGAGTGCGTTTTTCAGTCACCGCGATCAAAAGTTGTTTTTCACGCCCCGGATAATGGGTTCCAAGTGGGATTCCCGCCGCATATCCTCGCTCCAATAACTGCGCAACGACTTCATCAGCAGCAACTGGTAATTCAATGACAAATTCATTAAAGAAAACGCTTTTACCGACGCTTTTAACTCCGGGTAGCTTAACCAGTAGATCACGAGCGAACAATGCTTTAGCGGCGTTTTGCTCGGCAATCTCAGTTAGGCCTTTTTCCCCAGTTAGAGTCAGATAAACCACTGCGGTCAATGCGCATAAATTCTCGTTTGAACAGATATTGGACATCGCGCTTTCACGTCGAATATGCTGTTCCCGCGCTTGCAGTGTCAAAACAAAACCAGATTTTCCATCTTTATCGACGGTGCGACCGACAATACGTCCTGGCAGTTTGCGCATATAATTACTGCTACTAGCTATAAAACCCAAATATGGGCCGCCACAGTTTAGCGCCATGCCCAAACACTGCCCTTCACCAATCGCAATATCAAAGCCGATTTCACCAGGAGAACGGAGCAAAGCCAAAGAGGTTGGATAACATACCGCAATTGAAAGTGCTTTCATTTTTTTAGTCTGTTCAATTAATTGATCCCAGACTTCAACCGTGCCGAGAAAATTAGGATATTGCACAATAACAGCGGCGGTTTGGTCATTAATAGCAGCCAGTATCGCTTTTAAATTAGAATCGGTATCGCCAACATTGAGCGGTATTTCAATGATTTCCAACGGCTGATTGGCTGCGTAAGATTTCAACATTGTCCGGTAAACCGGAGAAACCGCTTCGGAAATTATAAGCTGTTTTTTGCGGGTGACGCGCATTGCCATCAACGCCGCCTCGTAAACCGCAGAACCACCATCATAAAGCGAAGCATTAACCACATCCATACCGGTCAAACGTGCCATTGAGCTTTGATATTCGTAAATTGCCTGAAGCGTACCCTGTGAAGCTTCCGGTTGGTACGGCGTATATGAAGTATAAAACTCTGAACGACTGATCACCGTGTCAACTGCGGACGGAATCAAATGGTCATAAAAACCACCACCTAAAAAGTTGATAACTCCGGCATTTCGTTGTGATAGCTGTTGAAAATATTCAAGTAGTTCAGCTTCAGACATCCCATTCGGCAATCCCTCTAAAGCGGGCGCTGGCGAATTGACTTGGGCGGCAGCCCACATCCCGGCAAAGTCGCGGCAACCGATCACCTTGAACATCTCTGCTCGATCTGCATCAGTATTTGCAATATACGGCATCTCTAATCCTCCTATATTTAATCATAATTCAAAACCTAAATAAACAGTTAAAATCAACTCATGTAAATTTTAAAAATACTAAGCCAACTTTCGCCATATATCGAATAAATCGTACTTTTATCTTAACGACAGCTCATCGAGTATTTTAGACATAATAGTAATCCGGCACTTCGAATATGCGAGCCAAAGGCAAAGTTGCCGCACCCATGGCATCCAAAAGTTCAATTTCCGAGATGTATATCTTAGTATTTTGAGCGCATCCACGCAAACTAGATTCAGTAATGCCACGCCGAATCGATTTCAACAGCTCGTCTCCAAACAAAGTGACAACTGACCCGGTAAGAATAATGACGCGCGGCGAGAGGATATTAACCATCGCCGCCAAGCCGTGACCAATTGCCATTCCAGTACATTCACGTAAACGTTTGAACTCAGCTTGAGAGATTGAGCCAGTTTGGTAGTAATAAAGGCGATCAATGGGCTTCGGAAGCAATTTGTTGATTTCAAGAAGTAACGCCGTCTCAGAGGTATATGCTTCAAGACAGCCGTGATTCCCACACTGGCAGAGTTTTCCGCCCGGCGTGATTACTACGTGTCCAATCTCTCCAGCATATTTACCTGCTCCTTTAAACAAGCGACGTTGATAAATTATGCCAGAACCAATACCGCCGGAAACTTCGACACAAACAAAATCATCATAATCACGACCACGTCCGAACCATTTTTCTGCCAAGGCAATTGCCGCAGAACCCTCTTCGACATAGAAAGGATGCTTGATAATTTCTGCAAATGCCTCACGGTAATTAAGACCACGTATGCCAGGAAGATTGACCGACTCTAACACAATTCCGGATTCAAGATCAATAATGCCTGGCAAACAAAGGCCAATACCAGAAATTGCGCTATTACCAAAAGTCAACCGCACATAAACATTTTTTATGGCTTCAACAATGGTTTCGCGTGGGGAAAAAATCGGGTATTCTTCCTCATACGAGGAAACAATGTTGCCGTATAAATCCAGCAAAACTCCACGAGTAAAACGCGGGGCAATATGAATTCCAGCGACATAACTTTCACAAAAACGCAACATAGTAAAAGGGCGTCCGGAAACATTTTCCTTACGCCCCGCTTCTTCAATCAATCCTTCCGTCAATAATTCATTGACAAAATTGGTGATGCTCTTCTTGTCTAAGCCGGTTTTTTGTGCAATTTGGGAACGTGCCACCATCGGATTTCGGCGGATAGTATCGAGAATTTTTGCACGGTTGATCTCTTTGATCAGTGAATGGTTTTTAAGGTCTTTCATCGGTTCTTAGATAGTTCCCTTTTACTCTTAATAAAGGGGATAATATAGCACAGAGCCGATAAAAGGCTAGGTAATTACTCGTCAAATCCTCAGTCGATAACCTCGAGCTTGACGTCTTTCAACTGAAGAACATCTGGTGATTTACCAGAATTCCAATTGGCAAGGATAAGGACTTGAGCATAAGCGGTTCCAGGTGGCCAAGCTTTGTATGCACTGTAACCATATTTGCCGTGTCCTTTGATTGAACCACTAAACTGCTTCCAATCATCTCCAGCCTTAGTCGCATGACTTCCGCCGGTATACATATAACCGCCACTGTTGTGAAGCCGAATTTTAGTGCCGGCCTTAGCCGCTTTTTTGGCAGGTTTATCCAGCGTAGCAATCCAAACGTCGCCGTCCTTTTTAACATCCGTGATTTCGTATGCTATATAATTAAAGTTTGGTAGATCACTGTAATCATCTGCAACACCGAGCATAATTCTGGAATATTTAGTACGTTTTTCCCATTTCGAAGCATCTTTGACCTTCAACGTGGTGTCAGTCGGTTTAAGTTCCTCGACCAATTCTGTGTCAGTACCAGGAATAGCGTTAAAATTCCATGCTGATATATTACGTTTTTTCTCATCAAGGGTTACAAACCCCACATAAGTACGGGTTGCTTCTCCAGCAGTCTGACGCAACTCGCCAGAAATTTTATAGGTTTTAGCAGGGTCAACCTCAAAAACAGTCGAAGAGCGCAACTCTGTTCGGCCAGTCATCTCTAGAATATTGCCATCTACCGCTTTGACATTTTTGGGATTACCCCATGATTCAGTTGTTTCAAGTTCAATATCCTGTGCATAAAGGGCCCCAGCCGCCAGCATCGCCGACGCGATCAACATTTTTCTTGTTAACATAATTCTCTCCAGTTTTTTAAAACCTCTTCACCATGAAAAAGTCATACAATAAGATAACCGTTAACTCCTCAATGTCAAAAGCACAAAAGCACAAAGAAAAAACAGAAAAACGTGTGGGGAAAATATTGCTATTCGCGATTTTAGGTTAATTGATTTTTAATCTTTTTTCTGCCGCTATTAAGTCTTCTGGAGTGTCGACACCGATGCTATCTAGTTCTGATTCTAAAACATAGATCGCGATACCGTTTTCTAGCGCGCGAAGTTGTTCTAATTTTTCACAGGTTTCTAGGATACCCGCAGGCAAACTGACGAAACGTTCCAAGATTGCGCGCCGATAAGCATAGATTCCCCAATGCAGGTATAGTTGAGAGTCCGAGCATTGGTCGCGCATAAAGGGAATAGCAGAACGGCTAAAATAGAGTGCCATGTGATTGCCATCGAAAACTACTTTGACTTTATTAGGATCAGCGGCAATTTCTGCACGCGGACGCGCTACTGCCACGGTTGCCATTGGCGTTTCAGGGCAATTCAGCATTTTATCGACTAATTCGTTAATTACCGAGGTCGGGATCAGCGGTTCGTCGCCTTGCACGTTGATAATTATTTCGCAGTCTAATTTCTTAATCGCTTCAGCGATACGATCGGTACCTGATTGGTGTTCGGACGAAGTCATCACCGCCTGCCCGCCGAAACTCTCGACTGTCCGTTTAATACGTTCATCATCAGTCGCCACAATAACTGCATCAACTTTTGAAGCTTTAGCTTTTTCGTAAACCCATTGAATCATCGGTTTCCCGGCGAGTAGAGCTAGTGGCTTACCGGGAAAACGCGTACTGGCCATGCGTGCGGGAATTACCGCTATAGTTTTTATTTTATTCTTCACAATCTTGACTAAAACTCTTGATTAATTCATCTTTGGAAACGGTTACGGTTCCAATTTTACCAACCACAATACCGGCGGCAAAATTAGCGATTTGTGCGGCACTAGCGATATCTGCTCCGGTCGCTAAGGCCAAGGTTGACGCGGCAATAACGGTATCACCTGCGCCAGAAACGTCGAACACTTCTCTTGCCCGAGTTGGGATTACCGTCATTTTAACGTCGGAATTAAACAACGCCATACCGCGTGCAGCCAGTGAAATAATCAAGTAATCAGGTTCCCAATCGCGCATCAAAATCTTGGCAACTTGATAAAGTTCGGCGTCATCTTCTGGCGCTAAATCATGTTCATGCTGAACCACACCAGCCATTGCAAACGCCTCGTTGCGGTTTGGTTTCATTGCAGTCAAACCTTTTACCGGGCGAATATGGCCAGGTTTAGGATCCAATGTTGTAACGATTCCCGCCGCCCGTGCCAAAGGGATTATCGCTTCTAAAAAAGACTCGTTCAACACACCTTTGCCGTAATCTTCGAAAACAATTGCATCAACGGCTTTTTGTTCGATTAAATCTACTAAACCATTGAGCATGATGGTGCGATGCTCATCGCAAACTATACTAGTATCTTCGTAATCAATACGAAGCAGTTGCTGAGTACCGGCGATTACACGTTGTTTTTCCGTCGTGCGCCGAAGCGGGTCGCAAATTAACCCAGCGGAATTAATCCCGTGATCAGCAAGTTGGCTACTCAATTCTTTTCCATTTAAGTCGTCACCGACAACTCCGTAAGCATGAACACTACCACCAAGCGTAATAACATTGCGCATAACGTTGGCAGCCCCGCCCAAGCAGCTATTTTCTCGCGAAACCCGAATAATTGGAACCGGTGCTTCTGGTGAGATGCGAGTTGCATTACCCCAGATATAAACATCGAGCATTAAATCGCCCACGACCGCAACGCGACATCCTTTGAATTTCTCCACAGCTGCGGTCAGGCGTTCTTTATCAAAACTATTCATTCCTTCTCCGTTTTCATTTTTTCATTCATAATTTCCCAGAATTTACTAGCATCGATTTCCAATTGCGTACTAAACGGGACGGCTTTTTCGGCCCCCAGCTTACTTTGAATCGCTGCTATTTTGCGTAGCTCTTCATCAAATTCGGCAATCTGACGCTTGGTCAATTGTTCATGGTTTTTGCGCAGGTAAATTGCTTGGTCATCTAGTATATTCAACAGTAGTTTACTTTCTCCAGCGACGCGACGATCTTTAGAACCGGAACCTTTGCGCAAAGAATTACGCATATTGTCAAACATCGTTGACATATCCTGTCGAGCAACCTGTTTTGCCCAAACGGTTTCATTCTTTACTAAGATTGGGATTGAGGCCGCCACAATAAGTTCCATTACTACAATAGCAAAAAAGAAAATAATCGCCAACCAAGCAACATGATCACGCTTAAAGCGTGCCGATGCCAATTTAAAATCTTGATCGTTTGTATTCATCAGTAATCCTTAATAATAGTTAATTTAAAAATATTTACTCTTCGTGATTTTATCCTGCGTCAACAACGCGTAAACACGATACATCTCCGACATGCCCCAAGCTTGAGCCGCACATCCGCGCCAATGATGAGGAGCATTGCCATCGGTGATCTCTGGCAGCTGTCCGGGAATTCCTGCCCTCATCTGGCTAATGCCGGATAACAGCAGCGCCAAGGCGCGTTTGCGCGATGAGGGCTCCAACTTGAACATCGCTTCGCAATACGACGGGAAAGGCCAAGTCCACGCAGTGCCATTGTGATATGCTGGTTTACGTCGGGTATCTTCGTCACCCAAATATTGCCCCCAGTAAGGTAACTTCGAATTGTTCAACTGTTTTCCATGATGGTAGATCGGTTGAGGAAAACTTACTGGTGCGTCAGCCAAGCTGCGGATCGCGCCTGGTACAATCAGACATTCAGAGGAACGCACCACCGCAATCTCGACTTCGCGACTACGTAAAGCGTTCAAGGTAACAGCAAACAATTGATTAGAACGGCAAGCGTCATCAGGCCGTGCCTGTTTGGCGCTTTCACCCGATCGGGCGTGCAAACAATCACTCAGATGCCGCTGTCCTGGTTGAATATAGTATTTTTCGATAGAATCAAGCACTTGCTCACGAAGCTTTTCCCACTCTTTGCTTCTTGGCTCACATTCAGCCATAAAACCTAGTGCCGCCGCCCATAATGCTTGAATTTCAATAGGATACCCTTCGCGCGGGGTGGACGCTGGGTAATTAGTATCCATCCAGGTAAAATGTGATGGACTGAAAATTAATCCGGATTCGGCATCCATCTTAATGCCGTTCTCAGTGCCTTTGCGATAATGTTCAATGATCGAGCGTAACGTTTCGAGCAGGGTTCGGCCATTACAATCCATGCTAAGAATATCGTTGTTTCCTGCATTTACGGTATAATCTTTCACCGCGGTAAAAAGCCACAACGGCGCGTCGCTAGTGTCACGATTTGAGACATCTTTGCCATGAATAATATTCGGCAGAGTGCCATTATGTTCAAATTGCGCAAATTGATGAATAATCTCCCGGCTCTCATCGACGAATCCGCACGGAATTAGCCCGCGCAAACAAATCAAAGTATCACGCCCCCAATCCAAGAACCACGGATAGCCAGCAATTACGGTATTCCACGCATCACGTTTAACCACAAAATGGCGTAGCGCGTAACGCATTGCCACTTCTAATGGTAACTCTTCTGGCATCTTACGCACCATCGGATTTTCAACTGGTTTTGCACCGTTAACCGTAGCATGAAGCACGCTGTGTTCATTGCCTTTTAATTCAAATTGAAAATATCCAGGGCTGAACAGATCGTTATGCGCATCAAGTCCACGCTCTTGCTCCAGCGGCAAAGGAATCATATATTGCCATTCCGGTTGACTGTGGAATTTACTTTTTTCCATAGTCAATTCCAAACGATGTCCCTTACCGGGGTCAAAAACAAACCCATTCGCTTTAAGATTCACCGCTTTCGGAAAATTAACTTCGGGGCCGGCAAACGCTCTCGTCACTTCATGAACAGAGCGATCTTCAATATCTGGGCGCATAATAATTGTCACCGGAGCGAGATCATCAAGACAATCTGCTACTCCACAACCATTAAGCCGTTCAAATGCCAAGGCAATTGCGTTAGAATCCTCAGACATTCGCAACGTCAACTTCAGCATTATCGTCTTCCCTTGCCCAGCAACGACGGAAAAATCCCAAGCGACAATATTATTATGGCCAGAAACAAATTCCGATTGACAAGCCAGATTCAATTCTTGTGAATAGCCATGATAAACCACCCAAGCTCGGCATCGAGTCAACATCACCGTTGAGTCTATCGGATAGTCTGGATTGCAGTTAGCGGCCAAAAATGCATCATATTTACCACGTATTTGCCCCCAACAGCCTGAAACTAAACTATACCCGCTCAAATTCGTCGTGCACAAGCCAAAATAATCGTCCTTGCTCAATTCGTGCTGCGGGATGGCAACCTGACAGGAGGCGTGCTCGTTGCCAATCAACAACATAACTTTACCAACAGAGTGAACGGCCTTATTTTGGGCATAGGTAAAGGTGGTCAACTTTAAATCTAACACAATCGGGTGGGCATTGTTCTTGAGGCTGGTAATAACGGCGTAAAAACGACCATCTTTCAATGGTAAAGCAACTGCGCGTGCGACAGTGGTGTCGCCATTTTTCAATTCAACTCTGAAAAAAGTGTGAGAGAAAACCATCAATACAGTTTTTTCCGGCAACATTACAATACGATTTTGATCAACGCCGTCATGCCATTCAGTAACGCCAGGAAAATCGCTACCTTGGATTTCAACACAAGCACGATATGGATCTTCACTCAAAACCTCATCAAACTTATCGAGATTAAGCGTCTTAAGATCACCATAACCGTTAAAAAATGTAATTAGTTCAACTGCCAGTGCACGCCGCTTTTGACGCAAAATTCTATTGGGAAATAACCAGAGCAGTTTCAATGCCTTTTGCAATTTAGTGTAATAGATATGGTCAGCAGCCAAACAGCGCGTTTCACCGGGTTTCATCAAATATCCTGCACTATCCAAATTGAATTGTTCGCCACTAAGTAGATCAATTAAACCAGATGACGGGAATCGGTTGGCATCCCATTTTATCTGTTGCTCATTGACATCGTCAAGATTTACCAGTACAAGCACCGTGGTTTCATCATTCTCAGACACCCGTTTTAACGCTAATGTGTTGCCACCTTTTTCGTGAATCATCATCAATTTAGCACCAACTGAAAATGCCGGATGGATCGACAGCAAGGTTTGCAATAACCTAATCTCGTCGACTTGATTGTCGGACGCACCCCAGTTCAGCGACCCTGAACCGTGAACTTTAATCCGCTCAGTCGCCAGCCATTCCACTCCATTGGTGATTCCGAACGAGCCACCGACTGACAGTAACGCACTCATTGCTGTACGCATTCTTGCATAAGTTTTAGACTTCGCCGCCAAGCGTTCATTATCATGCGTTTCTGCAAAATGGGTTTGTAAGCCTTTGCTGTTGCTGATGGGATAACACCAGCCTTCGAGATAAAGCGTAACTTGATCGCGGTTATAGTTTTGGAAAAGTTCTGAATATGCCCAACTCAAACCGCCCTCACCTAATAGCCGTTCCACGATCGACAATGCTCCACCAAGCCCTTCAAGCAGGAAAACGGTATCGGGGTATTCATGGCGAACTTTAGCGGTAATATAAATCCACGCTTCAAAAGGGATCATGTAGCCGGCGTCACAACGGAAACCATCAACCCCTTTTCGACACCAAAACAAAAATACTTTGGCCATTAAATGATGCACTTCAGGAAGACGATAATCCAATTTAGACAAATCTCGCCAAATCGTTCCCCAAGCGCCTGGACTTTCAAAAGTTCCATCGTCTTGACGTACGTACCAGTCTGGATGTTCATCGTGCAGCCGCGACGCCCAACCGGTGTGATTGACTGGAATGTCAAGAAACAACCGCGCGCCACGCGCATGGACTGCGTCAATTAATTCCATAAATTGTTCCATTGGCGTCGCTTTGATATCGAACTCCGCCAAGGCTGGCTCGACTGAAAAATAATCACGCGAAGCAAATGGACTGCCATAACGCCCCATCCGACCATAGGAGATAGGTAATGGGTGAATCGGCAATAATTGAACGATTCTACTCCGCAGTGTGCCAACAATAAAGTCAAGTTGTTTAATAACATCGCGAAAAGTCCCAGACGGTGGAATTACAGTATACCCCTGAGCATCGAGTTCCTTAAGCTTTTCTTCTGAAGCAGCATCGTGATTAGGTTTCATATCTTTGCTGAATTGCCGTGGAAATAACGAATAAATGGTATTGGCGCAGCAATTTTCTGCTGGTTCAACTTTAACTATAGTATTGCCTGCACCTTCAGCCCATTGCGGCTCGGTAGTTCCAGAAACCTTGAACCAGCATTTAGACTCAAAACAGCCCACTTCGAACAGCGCTAAACGTATTTCATACATGGTGTCTGAAATTTTGCGCATCGGCAAATCGTGCCAGGAGCGACCAAGCACCGGTTTCTCGCGTTCGGTGAAATTAATACGTTCAACGCACTGAATATCCGCCCTGCCCAGTTCTGTCCGCAAAAAAGCTTCGCCTGTTTTTGATTCTTTCAAAATCAATTGAAAGGTTACAGTGTCGCCACGGTGGTACATCAGCCGTGCGGATGACGCAGGTATTTGGGTTATCACGGTTGCTTTGCGCTCCATCTAAAGTTATTGAAATTACTCCTGCAATATACATCTCCAGCATAAAAAAAAAAGCCTTAAACCTTGGGTAGGCATTAAATCACTTCAAGAAAGCGAACGCCGATATTCTGTCGGGGTGATTTGGCGATACTTGCGATATATTCTAGAAAAATAAAATTGATCCCGGTAACCTGCTTGGTCACTGATCTCCTCAATAGTCTTCTCTGGATATTGTTTCATCAATTTTTCTGCATAATGCAATTTTCGATCAATTAACAGATTTTTAAAGGTTATACCGAGTTTGCGCCGCACTAAGTGGGAAACGGTGGAACGACTTCTGCCGACGTGTTCAGCCACCTGCTCCAAGGTGATACGTTCACTAACTCGCTCATCAATATAGCGTTCTATTTTATTCAACAATTGATTTCGGCGTAGACCGACCAATTCTTTGGTGACAATATAATCCATCAACAGCGAAAACATTCCCAGCAAGTCATCGACGCGTTCCGGCGCAATATACGGCAAGTTAATAAACGCTTCCTCAACATTCGACAACAATTTCGTATTCTTGCATTTCAATTTCACGGCCGCGGGTAAAACTTTAACAGTGCGAAATTGACCGATCATGACGAAACCAACTGGATAGCCACTCACCATCAACGGCGCAATGGCTTCGCGCAACCCAGCATGACATTTGTAGCAAACAATCGATCGTGCGGCAATACATTCCCGTTGTTTAGCTGAATCTAGCATAAAACAGCGTTCTGCGCCAAAAATTTTTTGTTGCATCAAACAACAATAATCTGAATTACGCCGATCCAAGCCACGTTGTAACTCTTGACCTTTTTCGTCGTAAAACACAATACTGATATTCATGAGCGCCGCGAAGTGATCAAAAATATTCTTTACTTCATCGCGTAAAATTAGAGTCAATGTTGTTTTCATAGACAAAAAATAGCATAAACTGCACAAAAGTCCATTCATTTGCGCAATATTCCATTCAAAGCTAACAGCTTTACGGTTATCTTATAATGTATTTAGTTTCAATAACCACAAAACAGGAGTTTTTTATGGAAAAAGTCAGAGTTGGAATTATCGGGTTAGGTTTTATGGGAACCACACACTTTGGAATTCATCAAGCAAATCCCAAAGCGCAAGTCGTTGCCGTTGCAGACATCGACAAAGTCAAGTTGACCGGCAACATCAGTGCAGTTGTCGGTAATATCGGCACTCGCGACAGTGATCAGCTGGATTTTAGCGGCATCAAAACTTATGAGAATGCCCTTGATCTGATCAACAGCCCTGATGTTGACATGGTCGATATCTGCGTTCCGACGTTTTTACACAAAAAATTCGCACTAGCAGCCATTAAAGCTGGCAAACACGTTTTTCTTGAAAAACCTTTTTCGCGTAATTTAGACGAAGTTAAAGAAATTGCAGCCGCGGCGCGCGCTTCCGATAAAAACTTCAATGTTGGCATGTGTGTAAGAGCTTGGCCGGAATATTTTGATGCCCGTACCCGCTTTAAAGCTGGAGAATTCGGCGCGCTCAAAAGTGCTAATTTCCGCCGCTTATCCCCAAGTGTCGATGGCAATTCCTGGGAAAACTGGTTTATGAATAACCAGCGCAGTGGTAGCGCCATTCTTGACCTACACATGCACGATATCGATTTAGTACGTTTTTTCTTTGGTAAACCTCGTGCCGTCAATGCATTCGGCCTGCGTGGCTTCCGTAGTGATGACGGTATTGATCATGTTTTAGCGCGTTATGACTTTGGTGATGGCACATTAGTATCCGCCGAAGGTGGCTGGGCTGGCACTAAAAGCGTTCCTTTTGAAATGAGTTTCCAACTCATTTGCGAAAAAGCCACAGTTCGCTTTATGTCTGAGGGTTACAAAATCTATTGGGAAAACGGCGAAGTTGAGAGTCCTGAAGTTGGCGATGCCACGTTGCCGACCGGCTGGCATCAAGAATTGGCATATTTCGTCAACTGCATTCTTGATGGTAGCAAACCAGAAAAATATCAAAAGCTTGATGAATTAGTTGATTCATTCAAAATGTATGAAGCTGAATTAGCAGCAATTGAGTCCGGAAAAACTGTAACTATTAACTATTGAGGTGTTCACATGGAATTTTATAAAGCATTAAATTATTGGGTATTCGGTGGATTTGATGGCGTGAAAACGCCTTACGAACTGATTGATTTCGTAAAAGAACAAGGTCTCGACGGGGCAGAATTGACCGTTGGCGATGCTCTGAAAATCGATATTACCGAAGCAGAGTGCAAAAAAATTCGCGATTACGCCGCAGCAAAATCAATTGGTCTGCGTAGCCTCGCCACTGGCTTTTACTGGGGAAAATCGCTCGGCACAGATGATGAAGCGGTACGCGCGGAAGCATTGGAGTTTACTCGTAAGTATCTTCAAATCGCCAACTGGATTGGTGCTGAAGTGATTTTGGCTGTGCCTGGCGCAACCTGTGTAAAATGGGATCCGTCTGTCCCTGTAGTGCCATACAAAACGGTCTGGAATAAATCGATAGAATCATTGAAAGAACTACTACCATTAGCAGAAAAACTCAACGTAACTATCGCGCTGGAAAACGTCTGGAATCGTTTTTTATTGTCGCCAATGGAGTGGAAACTCTATCTCGACCAATTCGATTCTCCGAATATCGGCATTTATTTTGACATGGCAAATGGTCTGATTTATGCGCCAGCTGAAGATTTTGTTAGCATTTTGGGTAAACGTATCAAAGCTATTCACATCAAAAACTGGACAGGTGAAGATTCCGGCGGTGGATTGCATGGCTTTGGTGATGATATCGCCGTCGGCGAAGTCAACTTCCCAGCGCTGTTGGATGAATTGAAAAAGCTCAATTACAGCGGCCCTATTTCGGCAGAAATGATTCCATTCTGTCGCCTGCCTGATCTGGTATTACCCGATCACGAACTAGCAGTCGCAACCGCCAAACGTGTCAAAGAAATATTGGGCTGAAAACGGTTTGCAAGAGCAAACTTTAACCACAAAGTGAATTGATGTTTTAAAGACTTTAAGGACTTGGACATTGATGTAATTGATCGTTTAAATTTGCGCGCGCATTATGCGCGCGCGAATTAAACATTCACTTTACACAATTATTTTAGCCAAACTTCTATCGAAATATAAAGCCTGAATTGTTCTCCGCGTTCCCATTAGTGAAATCTGTGAACAATACTCCCTTCCCTTATAGGAATTATTTGCGAGTACAATAATGGAGTTTATTTTCTGCCGATTGGCTGAGTAAACTGGATACGATGCGATTCTGGTAATTTCATCTCTATTGCCAGTTTATCGATCTCAACTAAGCCGCAAACCACGGTGGACAAATTAGCAGAAGCCGCATAAAGATAAACATTTTGTGACATGCTGCCAGCATGAAATGCGCCATACTTCGTAAACCCTGATTCGGGAATATTGACACGCTTCATCCGTTCATTGTCGGAAACATAGATCAAAACAACTGGCGCAGTCGTATGCATTTTTTTCTGCGTGCCGGTGAACTCGCGAAAGTCGCGGGGTTGTTCCAATTCGAGCTGATGCGCTTCTGGATTGTAGCGATACAGACCGTCAGGCATTGCCGCGAACAAAATCATTGAACGAGCGTCACGAGCAGTCGGAATGGTGAGTTTGCCGTTCTTGCGGGTCACGCCAGTCGCGGCAAAGAAAAGGTCTGACAACTCTTGTCTATTTAGCGGCGCCGCCGATATATTGCGTTTGGACTGACGTTCATCGAGCGCAGCCATTAACGGTTTGCCACCTTTGCGATTAGGCGCGGGTAATTTTATAACTTTATCCGCAGCAAAACTATTCACCGCCAAAATGGCGATTAACGACATCATCAAGAATATCTGTTTCTTCAAATTAAACCTCATGTTATTTAGGAAATATAGCTCAACCGACGCTGGCTCCGGATGGGATTTCTCCGTCAACAGTGATCAAGCGCAATGCGCCATCTTTGCTCTTTGCGCAGAGCAGCATACCGTGCGATTCAACGCCACGGATTTTTGCCGGCTTTAAGTTTGCAACCAAAACAATGGTTCGGCCTGGAAGTTGTTCCGGAGTATAAAACTGCGCAATTCCAGAAATAATTTGTCGCTCTTCGCCTCCGACATCCAATTTTAGCTGCAATAATTTATCGGCTCCTTTAACTTTTTGTGCCTCAATTACTTGAGCAGTCAACAACTGCACTTTGGTGAAGTCTTCAATACCAATTAAGCTCACGCCTTTTGGGGCCTTTGGGGCAGCTTTGCAAGTGGGTTTCGCGACCGGTTCTGCAGTTTTCTTTGGCAAAGCATAACGTGGGAATAGCACGTCGATATCACGAACTTTAAGACCGCTCAATACGTTATTGGTGTGAAACTTACGTAATTCGACAACATTAAAATGTACTGGTTGATCTTTATCAAGCCCCAGCGCTTCGCGGATTTCTGCCATCTTCTCTGGCATTACCGGATCAAGCAAGATTGAAACAATGCGCAAAAGTTCAGCGGAGCTATAAAGAACCGTATTCAAACGTTCAGTTTCACCTTTTTTGGCTAAACTCCAGGGCGCGGTCTGTTCGAGATAGCGGTTTCCTGCGCGAACCGCATTCATGACCTGTTCCATGCCAGAATCGAGGCGCATGGTATTAACCGCCACACTCGCTGAAATGATAGCGTTATCGATCGCCGCCGCTAAGTCACGCTCTTCGTCTTGAAACTGGCCGGGTTTTGGAATAACTCCATCACCAACTCGCAGCGTCATTTTGATGACACGGCTCAGCAGGTTCCCCAGATCGTTAACTAGGTCCGTATTATAACGGGTAATAAATACTTCTTGTGAAAACGATGCGTCCTGCCCCGGCGTCATCGCTGAAGTCAAGAAATAGCGAAAAGCGTCGACTCCGACTAAATCAATCATAGTCATCGGATTAACAACATTGCCGATACTTTTGCTCATCTTCATTTCGTCGAACATCCACCAACCATGAGCGAAAATTGTTTTAGGCATCTCGACGCCCATTGCTTTTAACATAGTTGGCCAGTAAACTGTGTGAGTGGTCAAAATATCTTTGCCAATCAGATGGCATGAAGCTGGCCACCATTTTTTGAATTTCTGTTCATCCTGTCTGTAGCCTACGCCAGAGATATAATTAATCAAAGCATCAAACCAAACATAACAGACATAATCATGGTCGAAAGGTAATTCAATTCCCCAACTCAAACGTGATTTTGGGCGTGAAATACATAAATCACCCAACTTCCCGCTTTTAAGGAAACCGAGCGTTTCGTTAGCACGGAATGCCGGGCGAATGAAAAGCGGATTGTCATTGATATAATCAATCAACCATTCCTGATATTTCCCCATGCGGAAAAAATAGTTTGACTCGATAATTTCATTAGTCTCACGTTCGCAATCGGGGCAAAGTCGCTCGTCTTTAAGATCTTTGTCGGTAAAAAAACGCTCGCATGGTACGCAATAGTGACCTTTGTAATGATCTTTGTAAATTTCACCACGATCAAAAAGATCTTGTAGAATTTCTTGGACGACTTTTTTGTGTTCATCTTCAGTTGTGCGAATAAAAGCATCATTTGAGATGCCAAGACGTTGCCACAGTTCTTGAAAACGCACAACGGTGGTGTCGCATTGTTCCTGTGGCGTGATCCCTTGAGCCTCTGCCGCGCGCTGAACCTTTTGACCGTGTTCATCGGTTCCAGTCAGGAAAAACGTTGGAATATTCTCCGAGCGGTGGTAACGTGCCAGAACATCTGCCAAAATAGTCGTATACGAATGACCAATATGCGGTTTATCGTTTACGTAATAGATCGGAGTAGTTACGTAATACTTCTCTGGTAGGTTGAAAATTTCCGTTTTTCCCGTCATTCCGGTTTTACTCATGGATATATTCCTCAATATTTATAGTGGTTTAAATTCAAAAAATCATCTTTTAATATAAATCCCGGCGGTAGCTTTTCAAAGTCACGAAGCGAAACTATATTATCATTTAACTTTTCACTCGATCAAGGAGAAAATATGTCTGGACTACCATTGCACAACGAATTACCAATAAACGAAACCTGGAACCTCGAATTACTCTATGCGGATATCGCTACCTGGGAAAAGGATTTTAATAAAATTGACGGATTATCAACTGAATTTAACCGCTATCGCGGCCGTCTACATGAATCCCCTGAAACGATGTTGCGTGCCTTCGAAGCCTCCGACGCACTTCAGCGCATGGCGGAAAAAGTTTATTGTTATGCCCACCTCAAAGCTGACGAAAACACCGCACATTCAGAAAACCGTGCCAGAGTCGGTCGGATTGAAAGCAAATTCGCTGCAATATCTGGTGAAACCGCGTGGTTTGAACCCGAATTTATGGCCATTGACGATGCCAAAATACAACAGTTTGCGAACTCCAAAACGCTGGCTTTTTACCGTAAAAGTATTGATGAATTGTTACGTGAACGTGCCCATGTGTTATCTGAAAAAGAGGAACGCTTACTTGGCTTGAGTTCAGATGCGATGGGTTCCGCCAGCAAAGTTTTCTCCACTTTGAACAACGCTGACTTGACCTTTCCCAAAATCACTGACGAAAATCAGAAGAAAAAGGAGTTAACCCACGGCAACTATATCAACTTCATGGAGAACGGCAATCGGCTCGTGCGCAAACGCGCTTTTAATGCAATGTTCGACACCTACAAAAAATATCGCAATACTATGGCTGCGACGCTCGATGGCACAGTGAAACGACACGTTTTTCATGCAAAAATACGCAATTATCCCTCTTCTTTGGAGGCGTCGTTGTTTTCCGACAATGTTCCAGTTGCAGTTTACAATAACCTGATTCAAGCAGTACATGAAAAGCTTCCACATCTGCACCGGTACCTGAAAGTGCGTCAAAAAGCGCTCAAGATCCGCAAAATGGATATGTACGACCTTTATAACCCGCTAGTGCCTGATTATCGCATGGAAGTAAGTTTCGAACAAGCTGCCGAATGGGTTAAAGGAGCACTAAAACCGCTCGGTGAAGAGTATCAGAATATTTTGAATCAAGCTTTTGAACAACGTTGGATTGACATCAAAGAGTGTAAGGGCAAACGTTCCGGAGCCTATTCGAGCGGTTGCTATGACAGTGTTCCATATATTTTGTTGAACTTCAATAATACACTCAACGACGTGTTTACGCTCGCGCACGAACTGGGTCATTCAATGCACAGTTATTATTCAAATCACGCCCAAAATTATCATTATGCCAATTACAGTATTTTTGTCGCAGAAGTAGCGTCGACTACCAATGAACTGTTGTTGCACGAACATCTGATGAAACAGAATAACGATACCGAATGGCACACTTATCTGCTCTCCCATCTGGCCGACGGAATCCGTGGAACCATCTACCGCCAAACCATGTTCGCCGAATTTGAGAAACATATCCACGAAGCTGGCGAAAAATCAATCACGCTGACCGCTGACCAATTGTCCGCAGATTACTACAAGTTGAACAATGATTATTTCGGAGCGGTTATCAAAGCAAATCGTCGGGTTGAAATGGAATGGGCACGAATTCCCCATTTTTATTATAATTTTTATGTTTACAAATATGCGACCGGCATGTCAGCGGCGGCGCAGTTGTCACAAAATATACTAAGTGGCGATGCGACTAAACTTCGAGCATATCTAGGCTTTTTGAAAGCCGGTGATTCCAAAGATGTTTTGGATATTATGAAAGATGCTGGAGTAGATTTGACCACTCCAGCGCCAGTACATGCGGCATTAGACAAATTCAACGATATCGTCACCGAACTGGAGACGAAACTAAAACTTTAAATGGAAAGTGTTGTAAAGTTTTGAGCAGATTATGGAGCACGAACATACTTTGGCATGTCATTAAACATCACGCCGTTTTTGCCGGACAGGATAGGATTCCCGCCGGTGACGGCTGGTTCGTTTACGTAGTTAGTTTTCCCGCGCTTGATTAGCGCCAAACCGTCCCAGATGAAATCTTCCTGTTTGCCTTGCGCAGTGGCGGAAGCGATCTGACCGTTGACCGAATAACTATAGCTATTGATAATCTTGTCGTTTTCAGTGATGGACATCACTTTGTTTAGCCAGTTGTAAGCATAGGTTTTGTCGCCCTCTTTAACCATACGGCCTGCCGCGTCATATTCGTATTGAGTGGTTTTGCCATCAGTGGTACTGGAAAGTAACTGATTACTTTTGCCATAGCTGTGCAAATAAAAATCTCTCGAGATAAAACTTGAGTAATTCATGGTACCCTCATTTGATATGAACGCGATTCGTATCCTGAATATAACCTTTAAAAATTAAAGCACAACTTTATCTGAGAGAATTATTTTGCAACGAAAAAATAGACATTTCTCGCAACCCAAAATCTTCATAACTTGTTATTCTAATGCGCGCGCTAATTTAAGAGATAAATTACAATATTTTCTTTCGTGATTATAAAGCCTTTAATTTTTTGTTTTGGTCAGCCGTAGGAACTCGGTCTCCAAAATGTCGCACATGGTTTGCGCGGCGAATTGCGCGGCCACTTTTTGCCGGCCATTTTTGCCCATTTGCAAAGCTAACGCGGGATCATTCAAGATTTTATTGACGCCCTCCGCTGCTTCAGCGATGGAACCAGCACTGGCTAGAAATCCAGTTTCTCCGGGAATAATCACCTCGGGAGTGCCGTCGAGAGCAAATCCCACTGCTGGTTTGCCGCATGCTAACGCCTGCACCACACAGCGCGGTAATCCTTCGTGAAGCGAAAGATGCAGCAAAATATCCATTAGCGCGGTGTAACGACAGACCTGTGACGGCGCCACCAATCCAGCGAAATGGAATTTATCTTTCATGTTCAATTTAACGATTTCGGCATCTATGCTGGCGCGCATCGGTCCATCGCCAACAATCAAAAAATGGGTTTCGGGATGAACGTCAAGAACTTTTCTTGCTACAGGAATAAAATATTCATAACCTTTTTGTTCAAAAAGCCGGGCAATGGCACCGACCACTTTGACATTCGCTGGGATATTGAGTTCAGCCCGCAATTCGGATTCAGGGAGAGCATTGATAAAATCTTCAATATCCATGCCGCTGTAAACTACTTGGTATTTTTCACGCGGAGCAATGTTCGCTTCGACACATTGGTCAATCATCGCTTGAGCGACCGCATAAATTCGGTGACAGCGTTTCGCGGCAAAACGTTCGGCAGTGCGATAAAGCCAATTATTAAATTTACTTTGGTATGGGTGAAACGCCTGACCATGCACGGTGTGAACAACGGCCTTCACTCCAGCGTGCCAAGCGGCGGCGCGCCCGATCACTCCGGCCTTAGAAGTGTGGGTGTGAACGACGTCAAAGCCACGTTCACGGCAAAGTTTTTTGATATGGCGATACGCCTGAAAATCTTTCAATGGATTAATTTCACGCACTAGCGATGGAATTTCAATAATCTCAAACTCCGGTAGATTAGTATTTTTAAATAGATTACCTTCAGTTCCAGAAGTTGGCCCAGTAATCAACACCACTTCGTGACCTTTGTTCAGGTGCCCGACAATGGTTAACAAAGTATTTTCCTGCGCGCCACCAACAATCATACGAGTGATTACGTGGGCTATTTTAAGTTTTCTATCGTCGTTCGAAGACATATTCAGTGACCTCCAAAATATTGCTGTTGGTGAAATCCATCTCGTACGGTTCAAACCCGGGCTGTTGCAGAATCATTTTAACGCGCCCACGGTTGATCCGAATTATATCAAGGTTAATATTGAAGTTATTATGACGGTATTCAATACGATTGCTAGTGTTTTTACTAATAAACTTTAATTTGTCGGCGTGCTCGACGATTGGAATCCGCATTGAAACAGCACTATTCGCTACCCGATAAAGATACTGCCGTCCGGTTGGTTGAGCTGTAATAACCATCTTACCGACGGCCATTGAGCTTAACAATTTTTGGCCACCGCCGCACTGTTTTTTTAGATTGCCAGTAAAAAACAGGGTTCCAATGTTGAATACTCCTTTGATGCGCAACTGATCGACGGCAGCGTTAGCTAATTCATAAGTTGGGGC
This sequence comes from Lentisphaeria bacterium UBA7640, assembly GCA_002483765.1. GTDB lineage: Bacteria > Verrucomicrobiota > Lentisphaeria > Victivallales > Victivallaceae > UBA7640. The sequence goes on from DLIO01000109.1 coordinate 43,137, forward strand.
GTTGATGGCAATGGTTTCGTCTTGGCTTAAAAACAAAATCATCGACGCAGTTACGTCGTCACCATTGATAATCAGCACGGATGGGGGCATCGAGAGCGCTTGCCAACGCCAGAAACCGAACAGAGTCAAGATCACAATAATGGCTGCCGTCGGCATAAAACGTTTTCGTACCGTTAATAACATCGTAAACGCGAAGAAAAACAACAATATCATCCACACTTCTGGTCTAGCGCATGAAATACTGTCAAAGTTTAGATAAAAACCGTTACAAATCATTTTTATCGTTTCCAAAATAAATTCGATTGCGGAAGCGCAGGATTGGGAGAACGACGCAAATAGAATTAATGGATACAGTGGCCAAATCAGCGGTATCAGAAGGATATTTGTCGCTACTGATAACGGAAAAAGAATCCCTTGATAATATAACGAAAGAACACTTCCGGCGAGCCAGGCAACCGTGCAACCAAAAAGGATTTCGCCAAACCTGCCGAATATTTGTAATCTTATTCTACTTAAAAAAGTGTGACGCGAAGACGGTATCCAGCGCCAGCGTTCAAAAGCCAAATCGCGCCAACGTCCAACACAATTGCTTGAAATCAATAAAAATGTTACGACAAGAAATGAATACTGAAAGCCCATATCGTAGAGATAACCTGGATTGTAAAGTAAAAGTAACGCCGCCACCAAAAAGACGGTATTCAGGCCCGGCGTTCGCAACATAAACGCGCGACTCCAACTCCACAGCGCAATCATCAAAAACGCGCGTACCGATGGCGCGTTCATGCCTGTAGCTGCCACATAAATAAATAACGCTACCGGGATTACCAAATAACGTATTCGAAAAGGTAACGGACGAAAACAAAAACCAAGCAACAATGCTAAAATCCCGACATGTAATCCGGAAACAGTAAATAGATGAACGGTGCCACTAAAAATAAAGCTTTTGCGTACGTCACGGCTGACTCCTTGAGGACAACCAAATAGCAGTGTCGCAATCATCTGTTTGTTTTCAATGCTTTTGAGATGCTGCGTGACACCATTCAAAACACTTCCGCGCAACTGCAATATTTTACGATAAAAATGGGAATATAAACTTGTTTGATATTCAATTGGCGTGTATTCAGATGCGTAAAACACTCGTTGAATGCCACGATTTTTAAGAAAATCGGCGTAATCAAAGCCGATAACACCGTAAGTTTTATCCGTTTTTATAATGTGGTTACGCTGAAAAATAATTTTCTGATAAATGGAATCTCGCCGGGAATCCTGAAAAAAACCTTTGAGTTCTAGGGTATCTCCATAGAACGGATTTAGTTCTTTCGCGCGGATGATTATCGAACCAGTCGAAGGTTTAAAGTCATTTTCGCCTGACAATTTGACTGCAGCTATTTCTGCTTTGATCATTCGCGGCGGCGGTAACCATGGCGAATTTTCACCCACACATGATGGATCACTAATTCGTACTTTTATGGTAGCGGCGGCATCACGATTATTTAGTAGTTTCAAATACTGGTCATGAGGCAACTGCCACTGCAAGAAAACACCTATCAAACTAAGTGTTAGTGCTGTAATGAAAATTAATTTATGACGTCGCTTCAACAACCATAATGCCAACAATAAAGTTCCAGTAATGACCCGCCAATCAGCAGTATTGCCACAAATAACGCCGCATAAAACAATAATTCCAGGATGAGTATTTGCCGGCAGGATTTTACTACGCCAAACCTTAGCGATATTTTTCAGCGCGCACCAAAAGTTGTTCATAAAATTCAAATGGCACGCGTAAGCCGCCGTTGCCAATTCCTATCGTTGATTCATGGTTATCGCCATGAAAATCGGAACCACCAGACATCCCAAGGTCAAATTCGACGGCATAATCAATCAAAGCGTTACTTTGTTCTTCATTGAACGACGAATAGTAAACCTCAAGTGCGTCCAAGCCGTGACGTTTTAAATACTTGATGGCTTTGCGACACCATGGATATTCACCCGCTTGTCGAAAAATAGGATGTGCCCAAACCGCGACTCCACCTGCGCCATGAATCTGCGCGATCGCCTCTGGAGGCGAGGTCAATGGGCGCGCTACATAACCCGGACGTCCTCTTTTTAGTAATCGGTCAAAAACATCATTCATAGATTCAAAACCACCTTTATTCAACAATGTTTTGGCGATATGTGGCCGTCCAACGATATCTCCACCGGCTTGTTCGGCCGCTTCTTTTAAGGTTATGTCATAACCTCGTGCCTGAAGCTTGGCGATGATTCCTTGATTGCGTTCATGACGCCCATCGGCGATTTTCTTGAGAAAATTATTTAGATCACTTGATTTATGATCAATAAACAGCCCAACAATATGCACTTCACGCCGTTCAAAAGTCGTGGAAATCTCGACGCCGGGAATCGCGATAATTGAACGTCCTTCAGCGGCAGTTAAAAACTCATCAACACCTGCAGTGGTGTCGTGGTCAGTCAACGCTACTGCTCCCAGATTTTGGCGTTCCGCCAGTTCCAAAACTTGCGTCGGCGTACAAGAACCGTCAGATTCAGTAGAGTGTGTGTGAAGATCGATGAGTGTTGTTGCTTGAATTGTCATTATTTTCCTAGCTGTTTAAATATCATAAACTACTATCAGCGGATAAAAATACCATTGCAAAGGTAGCATTTTCAACTATATTAGTTGGCTAAACCTTAACGAGGAAATGATTATGACCAAGAATAATGATAAAAAAAAGAAGCATTCTGCCGCTTTTCGAAAAAAATATTATAATCTTTTGATGAAAACGCGTGAGCAGTTTGTCTCGCAAATGAATGTCCGCAGAGAAGAAGCTCTGAATACGGCGGACCTTGATAAAAGTAGTATTTCAAACCACATCGCTGATAGTGCCAACAACGAAATGGAGCTCCATTTATTAACCCAGGATGGCAATGTTCTTGAACTAATCGATTTAGCCCTAAAACGCCTTGAAGATGGCGAATACGGAACATGCATGGATTGTAGTTGCGATATTGGAGACCCTCGCTTGGAATTCCGTCCATACTCAATGTATTGCATTCAATGCAAGTCTATTCGGGAAAAAAACAACGGAATTAATCCCAATGTGGGGTGAGCCGAAAGATTTTAGACACAATCCTAAAGAATCGCTCATTGTCAGTTGTTCCGCAGGATTGGCGGCATTGCTCTTAATCATTGATCAAGTCACCAAGGTTTTGGTGACCCATCATTTCATTCTTCATGAGCGAAAAACCATCATTCCAGGATTTTTCGATTTAACCTACATCGTAAATCGTGGAGCAGCTTGGGGCATATTCCAAGGTCAAGTATTTATACTGTTGGCTATTGGCATCTTGGTTGGTGCGGCGGTAATAATTTTCATGCGCTGGTTAACCGAAGGTTATACTGAGCGTTATTGGGCAATTTTCATCGTACTCAGTGGAATTATCGGCAATTCAATTGACCGCATCTGGCGCGGTGAAGTTGTCGATTTTTTAGATTTCTACATTGGTCAACGGCATTGGCCAGCATTCAATGTAGCCGACATCTCAATCTGCGTCGGCCTATCCCTTTACTTCCTATCGCTACTCTTACATCCGCAGAAAAAAACTAATCCACCAGAAAAAACTACAGAATAGTCCATCCTCGTCCCACGTTAGTAATAATATGAATGTTATTAACTGGATTCATTGAGACTAAAGAATATCGAGCGCAAACAACTTGAGTTTTTTGCGTCAACAAGAGAGAGATGGTACCGAAGGTGGGAGTTGAACCCACACGCCCTTGCGGACACCAGATTTTGAATCTAGCGCGTCTGCCATTCCGCCACTTCGGCACGAGTTCTTAAAATAGAACATTTCGGCTTAATTTCAAACAAGATATCAGATTTTTTAGAAATATTATCCGAATATTTTAATGTGGGTTGAAAATCAGCGTGCCGTTAACTAAAGTATCTGGTTAAAACATGAATTTATCACGGGAGATAATATGAAAAAGGTACTTTTTGACTTGATTGCCCTTCAAGATGTTGATATGAAAGTTCGTGGACTAAAAACTCGCCTCGGCATGATTCCAAAAGAGCGCAAAAAATTTGAACAAGCTCTTGATGACGCAGAGAGCGCTATTAAAGACAAACGCAATAAACTTAAAGCAATTGAGCTCAACATTAATAAAACTGAATCAGAGATTGCCAAATTTGATGATAGCGTTAGGAAACTCCAAAGCAATTCCGCTTTGGTTAAAAAAAATAATGAATATCAGGCGATGCTCTTGGAGATTGAACATAACAAAGAGAAAATAAGCAATCTAGAAACTGAATTACTGGAGATGATGGATCAGGCCGACGCAATGAAAAAATCCCTCTCTACTGAAGAATGCCAAGGCGCCGCCCGTATAAAATCGATAAAAGATGAATTAGATGAATTAGTTACCTTGGAACGCGAAATAAAAGAACAGGGGCGCGCATTGCTAGCCAAAAGCAAGGAGTTTACCGCACATGTTAGACCAGAACTTCTGGAGCGCTACCAGCACTTGCTCAAGGGCGAAGGGCAGCCGTTGGTCAAATTAAAAGGTGAGATCTGTGGAAACTGTAATTTCAAAATAACTCCACAAACTCGCAACAATTGTCTTAGTGGCAATATCGTCAATTGCGACAACTGTTCGCACATGCTTTATCACGATCCAAACAGTAGTGAATAATTCGTAACTCTTGTTCTAAATTAGCGCGCGCATAATGCGCGCGCGAATTAACAATGCAAAGTTACCCAGAAATTTATGAATAAAATTTCTCTATTGGTTTAGTGAACAGGATAAAAATATCCATTCACCTGTGTGCCCAGCTATAGTTAGATCCGCCATTTCTCCATATTTTCGATAATTCAGTTTTTTCCTTCTAAATTTTTATGTATCTTTACTAACGTGAAAATTAAATTATACTTTTTCATGCAGGCTTTATTTAAAAATTCTTGTTTGAATTGACGTTAATGCCAGTTATATTTGAGGTAGTTGTGTATTTTACACGTAATAATAATCACTAAAAATGGGTGAAAAATGAAAGAATCAATTCAAAACACTTGGACAATGATTGTGGACAGTAATCTGCTACCGGTAATTAGCGCGCTCTTGGTGCTTATTCTCGGTTGGCTATTGGCGGTAGTAATATCGCGCGCAGCTAGAAACGGCGTATCTAAGCTTGGAAGAGATGAAAAAATCGGTAAATGGGTATCAAACGAGCACGGACATTATGAAAAAGGTGCAAAATTGGTTGGAGCTCTTATTTATTATACCATTCTCCTTTTTACTGTCGTTTGTTGCCTTAGCGTGCTTAATCTTTCGCAAGCCGCTGAACCTATTCAAAACTTCATTTCGCAACTAACCGGCTATATTCCCAATCTAATCGGGGCGGCTCTGCTGGGTTTGATTGCATTTTTTGTGGCAAAAGCTCTTGAAATGCTGTCTTCTTCACTGGCGAAAAGTTTAAAAATTGATGAACGTACTCCGGGCAAAGCGCCAGCAAAGCCACTCAGTAGCACCGTCTCAGAAGTTGTATACTGGACTACGTGGTTGTTTTTCTTGCCGGCGATTCTTAATGCTTTGAAAATTGAGGGAATTACTGAGCCGCTTCAGCAGATGCTAAGTAAAGTTATGGCTTATGTGCCAAACTTGATAGCGGCAGCTGCAATCCTTTTCTTTGGTCTTCTAGCCGCCAAAATCGTTCGCAATGCAGTCAATGGACTGCTCGCGGTCGTTCGCCTCGATGAACTGGGCAAGAAAGCAGGTACACAGAGGATTTTAGGCGACAAAGGGATCACTAACCTTGTTGGGCTCATTGCCTACATCTTAGTAGCAATCCCGGTTATTACGGCGGCGTTGCACGCATTAAAAATTGAAGCCCTAACCAACATGGTTTCAGGTTTCTTCAACAAAATTCTGGGTGCCACTGCGAACTTGATTGGTGCAGGACTCTTAATCATCGCTGCATTCATAATTGCTGGCCTAGTTTCCGGCATGGTTGCACAATTGGTTGAAGGTATGGGATTCAACAAATTAATTGCCCGTCTCGGTTTTGGCTCCAAAGTAACGGCGGAAAACACTACAGTGCCTACGACTACACCAGCCAATGTTGTCGGCAAATTGACCTTCTTGGCGATTATGCTTTTTGCTGCAATCTCTGCAGCAGAAATGCTCGGCTTCCTGGGACTTTCTGATCTCCTGAAGAAATTCACCGAGTTTGGTGGCAATATCATTATTGCAGCTATTGTGATGGTGATTGGTATGTTCTTGGCGAATTTTGCTGCTGACGCTGTTCGCGGGAAAGGAGCAAACTCTGAGCTTATCGCATTCATAATCAAAATCACAGTCTGGATTTTTACTGGTGCGATTGCAATTCACAATCTTGGCATCGGTGGACCGATTGTCCAAACTGCATTCACTTTGATTCTTGGCGCAGTCTGCGTAGCGATAGCGATTGCCTTTGGCATTGGCGGACGCGAATTCGCAGCTGGAAAACTAAATGAATGGAGTGATAAATTCAAGAAATAATATTTTAAATATTAATTCCAAGCCGGAGCCATAAAGCTCCGGCTTTTTTATTGGTCAGGAAAGAGAATAGAGTCGCCTTGGACGGTGCAAACTTTTATTATCCGGAATAAATGTTTGTCTTTGGGCATTGGTAGTGAAACCATTAAACCATCTTGAGCTCAAATCTTCGTAAAAGTTACAACGCGTAGTAATAAAATTTATATTATGTTTGGTGGCAATTTACCGTGTACTTTTTTGTACAATTCGGTCGCGGTCCTTTGGACATCATTCCAGAATTGCGGGGTCATTCTACCGTAAAACAGAATAAAATATAAGATATCGCGGCGATTTAAGCCGGCATCCATTGAGGAGAAAAATAGTCCTGCGACATCTTTTACTCGGTAGCGGTACGGAATATTCTTTCTAATTTGCGCACGATGCAAGTCAATCACATATAATTCGGGGAAATGTCCGATTAGCGATCTTTTTAACATGAAGTGACAAATATAGCAATCGCGGTGGTTTAGCCCGGCATTGTGCATAAGAAAGACCATTTGTGTCAATTCTTTAATTAATGCGCGCTTGGTGGCCTGTAATGGTGGTTTTACTGCCCAATCGCGACAGTAGTCCTCTAACGTCACAATATCGGTCAACTCTTTGGTAATTAAAAACGAAGCGATTTTTGCAGGGTTTTTACCACGCGAACCGTAGGCGCAAGGCGTCATGGTATTGACGCCGATTTTTTCCAGCAATCTTATTGCGTGATATTCGTTGGACGCGCCAAGTATGGGAAGCTTAAGTTGGAAAAGATTTTTAAAAATCTCACGCCAACTGGAACCACGGTGGATTTTAGCAAAATAGCCACGTCCCTCGAGCTCAAATCGAAAAGTACGACGGGTTTTCACCTCGCGAAAAACCTCGCCATCAAGGCATTCAGCCTCAGCAAAAGGATCACAGCCATCCCATAATTCTTGGAATGTTTGATCTAAAAATATTTCATACATATAATTTCTCCCGTTCACTCCGAAGAGTAACTCTGCTCATTACAAACCTTTCTTGCATGGTGCTCAATTATTTCAGCGGCAACCTTGGGTCTTTCGTAGAAATTAACGCTAGCAGCATAATTTACAATCTTTTCGCGCATAGTTTTCAGACCTTCTGGATTTTGCAATAATTCAATTACAGCCTTGTTCCACGTATCTTGATGGAACGGTTCCGCCAAAACTACTCCGCCAGCGGACACTACAATATCTTCATAACCACAAACACTACTGCAAATCATCGGCAGTCCAGCAGTTAACCCCTCAATCAATACAGTTCCGGTGGCCTCTTTGCGGGCCGGATGAATCATCAAATCGGCGGCTAACAATAGATCCCCAATGTCATCGCGTCCGCCAGCAAAAATTACACGATTAGAGAGTTTCAATGCTTCTGCGAGTTTATTGAATCGATTACTACTGTCACGACCAGCAATTAATAGACGTACTGGAATTTCCGATGGTATTACCGCAATCGTCTGTAGTGTACGATCGACACCTTTAGTTGCGAAACCAGAACAAACTTGGATTAATAAGAACTCGTCGGGGCGTATTTGGAACTCAGAACGTACAGCATTACGAATACTAATAATTTTAGCGGGATCTTCTGGCGGTTTGCGATCTTCTTCAATGCCTGGTGGTAAAAGATGAAAACGCTCGTCTGGAGTGCCATAAGTATCGATAAAATCTTTTTTCTGTCGTTCAGTCAAATACATTATGGCTGTCTTGGCATCTGGGGTAAAAACCTTTTCTTCCATTGCGCGGTAAATTCGATAGCGATTGGTAAAAAAGCGTTTAAAGCCTGCAGTTGCGGCAGATTCGGTGGCGAAACAGTTATCAGCGGCAAAATAAACATCGAGTCCACCCATGCGGTTGAATCCAACCGTTAAACCTGGCGGATTATTGGCTAGTTCGGACAACACAAGTCGCTCGAAGGAAACCGCTTTCGCATGGTTGCTAAAACCTTTGGCATTAATAATTTCAAGCTCTACACCAGCTAAAGCGGGCCCATTCCATTCTCGTGTATAAACCGTTATTTTATGTCCGCGCTTTAAACATTCGATGGCGATGCGCCGAAAGTCTAGCTGAAGACCACCATGTGGAAAAAATTTAAATATTACAAATGCTAATTTCATTTGGACCAATCCGGTTTTCGCCAATTTCGTTGTCGAGCGGCCTCATATAAGAGAATAGTGGCGGCGGCAGTGACATTCAGAGAATCTATTTTGCCGAGCATTGGGATTCTAACCTTGATGTCGGCATTGTCGAGCCAAAATGGCGTCAAGCCAGTTTGTTCGCGCCCTACAACTATGGCAACGCCATTAGTCATATCAGATTCGGTATAATTTAATTCGGTATGCGGCGTCGCGGATAAGATTTGAATATTATTGCCACGCAACCAGTTTAATGCAGTCACGGAATCAGTTTCAACGAGTGGAACGCAAAACAATGCGCCGGTGCTGGCACGGATAACGTTTGGATTATAGATATCAGTTCCTTTGTCGCAGACAATCAATCCATCAACGCCAGCGGCATCGGCTGAACGCAACATTGAACCCAGATTGCCGGGTTTTTCTATCGCTTCGGCAATCAGATAAAAACCGTTCTTTTTTGCGGGCATATCTTCCATGCGATGCTGTTTCATAACCGCTGTTGCGATCAACCCTTCAGGGCGTTCGCGATAAGCCATTTTTTCCAACACCGTTGGGGCGACTTGAAAATTACAAACCCCAGCCGTCGCGAGTTGTTGCAGGAGAGGAAATTCATTCTCTCCTAGAAACATCTCAGGGCAATAAAAACACTCAACCAATTTCATGCCGTATTCAAATGCACGGGTCAATTCGCGGTAACCTTCAAGTAGAGTCAAACGACTACTTTCACGTTCACTACGATTACGCAAAGCGCATGCGGCTTTTATTGTCGAATTTTGGCGGCTGGTAATAATAATTTGATTGCCCTCAAAACTCATTGGCTAATTCGCGCCAAGTCTTAATCAATTTTTCTGAAGTTTTCTTCTCTGGGGGGCTGGAGCGCGGCGTTGTTTCATAACCGCCGCGGCCATAGTTCCAAGCATTTGGAATATAGCCTCCGCCGGTCTTGAGATTTCCGGTGCCATTGCTGTGCGAAACTACCATCGCCAGATAATCGCCGAAGATTGCTTTACGGACAGTCATACCAATTTCGATAAACGGTTCAGATGGCAGTGATGCGATAACCGCTTCATCTCCGAACTTAATCCCAGTCAGAAGATAATTCATGACTTCCTTTGTTTCACGCATTTGCAATAACTTTACTGCGAAAAATTTTAATGCAAAAGGGGTCTTTTTGGCTAAATCTTCAGAAGTCAAATCTTGACCTGACACTCCGTCAACTTGAATATCGGGATACTGGTCAACAATGGCTTGGGCGGTGGCGATCTCGTCCGCTTCAAGCTGTCGCGAATTAACCGCGATTGTGCGATGAACCGTTTTGACGCTGTTTGAAACCAATGGGTTCAAGTTTGGCAGCTCTTTTGAAATGGCGTTGGCATAACCGATACCAATACGTTCCGCTTCTGCATAATTTGTTTGGTTGTTATCATTTTTAATATCAAAATGATTGATGTTACCAGCGCAACCGATTAACGGCATCACCATACTGCCAGCGCCCAACTCACTTTGCAATGCCCGGATAGTAAAACCAGCCCAGTCGCCGGAAACATCGTTTCCTCCGATGGTATCAGTATGATTGATGATATTCGCCAACAGCACTTTTAACTTTCCATGTTGACGAATCGCGATCAATGGGATCTCTGGATCGATATCCCCTTCTGAAGTCAGGACGTCGGGATTCAGTTTTCCAGGGTTGGTAACAACTTGCCCATCTTTCATCCAGTAACGGCGATTGAACATAAAACGGTGTTCGGCTGCCAATCCTGACTCTAGCGATCCAGGTTGCATTTTTGCGAGCGCATCTTGGAGAGCTTCGGCAGCTTTGAAGGCGACAAATTTTATATATTCAGGATCGGAACCAACTTTGGGATTACGTACTTCCGGTGCAGTGTGAGTGTGGGTTGCGGTCATAATCAAATTAGCGCTGTTAACCTCATTGATTCCAGCGTCGGCAAATGCTTTAGTCGTCGCTTCGTAGATCTCGGTTGAAACCGTAATCAAGTCAAACTGGACAATAAATGCATACTGTCCATCGCTGTAAAGCGCCAATGCGCGAACCTCAATATCATCAAGCACCTTTTCCCACATTCTAGTATTAAAATAGCCAGCCAATGTGATTGGCATTTCAGGGTTGATGCAACGTCTTCCAATACCGAAATGAAATCCTTTCATTTTTCAATTTCCTTATCTTGAGTTATTTTCTCATTTATTACTTTTACATTTTCAGTTGATTCTGGCGAAAACTTATAAACATATATGTAGTATCCTCCAATTAGAGCGGCAATAGCCAAGCCTATCATGATCACAACCACCAACCATTTGCGCCCGGTGTTTCGAGAGTTTTTCTTTAATTTAATCGAGGCAGTATCAATTCGGATAAACCGGGATTCCTTTGGATATGCAGGAAAATATGAGAAAAACCGACCTGCAATGCTATCGAGTTTCATGCGTAAGTTGATAGCCCAACCGGCAGCCTCAAAAAACACACCGAGATTTCGCTTGTAAAGCTTAATCAGCGAATAAATAATCAAAGGGGACATAAGACAAAGAAAAATCAACAACGCATAGTACGCTAAGTGCAACCCTGGCATACTGCTGAGCTGCTTAAAAACATAAGTTATGCCACTAAAAACTGCTGCAAAACCCACACCACCAGCTAATAATAACATCGGACCATTCACCATCCCCGGTTTGGCGGTGGCGGGTGTTTTCCCTGCAGCTTGCAAGGTGTTAGCAAATTCATTACTGATGGCATCCGCAGATGCTAACTTTTCGAGTTTTTGCGAAAGCGTGTTGCCAAGTTTTAAAAACGGCAGGGTCAAGCTCTGCCAAAAGCAGATGGGACCAGGTAAAATATCAACGATTGTCGTATCCCATAAATTCCCATCCCATCCTTCGAGCAATCCGGGTTTCCCACGATAAAACACATTACTGCTACCAGCAGTTATCGCGACGGCAATTAACTGTTCAATGATTTGATTATTTGTACTGCGGCGTGCTTTCATGTAAATAATAAATAAATTTGATTGGATTGAGATTTTCTTATGAGCTTCGATATCATTAATTCTGATACATAAATCAAAATGTTTGCCATCCATTATCAATGAACCCGCCTGCATCATCGAGAGACGTTCAGGGTTGAACAGCTCAAAAAACGAAATATAACTCTGGACAAAACGGAAATAATACTGTTTAAATAGCAACAAGCGTTCAACGAGGTTAATGAGCTTGAGGTTATCCATGATTGTGCTGTCCTTAGCCATCAATTCGCGAAGAAGTTCTATTGCAAATTGATTGGCCACGTCATCTTTCAGACGTTCTGTCCCAAGTTTTTCCGTGGAGAGCGCGCTTTTTTCGTTAAGATAAGCTTCATAAGGAGCAAATTTATTTTTGATCTCATTCCACTCTTTGATCGAAATTTCATCAAAGTCAAAAATCTCTGCCAATTTAATCATGTTGTCGCGATAATGTGGATTCAGGTCGCCAGAAATTTTCAATAAACCATCGAATGAAGGATGCGTTAATGGCGCGTCCGCTAAGGCTTTGGCAACTGCTGAATCATCTACCAAGTCCAACGGCGACAGTTTTTTGGGATCTTCCTCAAAACGCAACGCATTTGCTGGGTCTATTTGCAATAATTGACTGAATGAAAAATATTGATCGATTTTGGATGCCACTGCGCGATATATCGCATACGCTGGTGGCATATCTACACCGGGCATTAACATTGAATAGCTGTCGTTTTTAGCTGCCCACTCTAAATATGCATTAGCTTCCTTTAAAAATCTATCAAGCATTGGAGCGGTAATGCCAGTAATTCCAGCTGCATTTGGGGTGCCACCGAGCACCGTCACAATATCATTGAATAGTCCTTTAGCCGCTGTTCCTTCAACCGCTGATTCATTGATAATACCATCACCTTTTAAATGCCCTGACTGGAGCCGCGCCATCGCTGAGCGTGTTTCTGCCAAAGTTATAACATTATCATCTAACTCTTTGCGGAATAACGTTTGTATCCCTTTCAACAGCTCCATGCCGATTTTAGTGTTTTGGTTAATCTCATCTGGAGAAATGGCCGGTTCTTCTTGTTCGAGAATATCTGGCGAAACTAAAACCTCATCAAGCCACTGGAAAGCACTTTTAATGTCGTCAACGCGGATCGAACCACTCTTCGATGAATCAAGATGTTTAAAAAAAAGAGGATCACCGTTTAAAGTATGAATTGGAGCAGAAAGTGCTGCCCACAACGCATTGTCATGATTCATGATTTCGCGTAAATCCTCAGGGGATTTAATCAAGTATTGGTAAGAGCCGCAAAGTTTTTGTAAAGTCAGATGTTTCTTCATGCTTTTCTCATAAATTAAAGTTAAATTGCATTGTTATAACTTGCCATCATTACAGAGTTTTTCCAGTCAAATATCCAGCGATATGACGACAATAACGTTCAAACCAGATCGACATTTTCTCATTTCTCGAGTATCCTTAGGCTATCCACAAAGCTACTCAAACCACTAATATCGTTGAATCATTGAATCATTCTCTGCACAAAAACTGAAAACTAGAGAAATATTGCCGAATGGAAATGCCGAATGGAAATGCCGTTTACAAACTGCTTTATCCAGCGGTTCGTACATTTTGGCCTACTCAAAGAAAAAAAAAGTACGCTTTCCACCCATAGATTTTAACGGCATTTCCTAAAAAACGTGTCTGTGTACGCCGAAACAAGTGATAAATTGGAATATTGTTTTAAACAATGAATGAAATCTTTTACACAACACGATTGGTACAACCGACGCGACGTCCGTACCCAACAAAACAATTTTTTCTTAACCTTTAAAACTCATTTCATTGTATTTTTATTTTTTGGAATTATCTTGGCTAGTCATGAAAAATGTTTTGAAAAAAATTTCTATAGTACTGATTTTTACACTGGGTTTGTGTGGCGTTATCCAATTATTGCCAGCATGTCACTGCACTGAGAATGTTCTAAATCCGACTACAATCGAGTGTATTACCCAGAGCTGTTTTGAACATCTCATCGAATTTGGCGCGCCTTCAGACCAAGACTGCGCGCAATGTCGGCAGTGTCCGCATCAAGCAGAAAATAAAACCGTATTCGATATAAATCTACAAAATAATTCTAGATACTATAAAAGTACACTCGCCGCAAAAAGTCTCGAGTCATTCCAAATAGCACACCAGTCGTTCACGCAAAAATATCCGAACCGCAATGCTCGGATTTTCTATTTCACCGAAACCCTACGAACCGTCATCATCAGATCCTGATTGCGTTAAATTGTTTCTTTAAGTTCGCGCGCGCATTATGCGCGCGCGAACTTAACAACTCGATTTACGTGTATTACAAAAACAATCAAGGATCCAAAATGAAGAAGAAAACTAATCTCCGTTATCTATTGATGGTCACTTTGGCCATTATCGCAATTTTAATTATTGTCGCTTTTAAAAATCACGAACTATTTGAAAGTAAGCAAGACAAACATAACCATACTTCGGCTAAAAGCACAGAACATGCTCATGGAATAAAATGTGAGGACGATCACGATAAAGATCACGACGCCGAGAAAAAAGATGATCATACCCAAAAAGATGATCACTCAAAATGTTCGGATGAAGAGCCACAAGGCTTAAAACTTAATACCGAACAACAGCATATTGCTGGAATAAAAGTCGTTGCAGCAACAATTGGCAAAGTCGCCAAAGAACTGCATTTAAACGGTGAAATAAAATATAATGCAGAAAGAATTGCTAGAATAATGCCACGTTTACCAGGGTTTGTCAGTAAGATCAATGCGGTCACTGGACAACAGGTCAAGCAAGGTGAAATCTTGGCGGTCTTGCAAAGCCAGATGCTTGGCGAACTTTATTCAGCTTATAACGCGTCCAAAGAGCTGGAGGTATTAAATCTTTCAGAACTAAAAATCGCTGAGCGGCTGCGTGGCACTGGTGCCATGGCTGAAGTGGATTATTTGCGAGTCAAGCGCCAATATGCGGATACCAGAATCGCTCGACGACGCAGCGAAGGAATTCTCAAATCATTGAATTACAATCCTGAACACACCCAACATGATTACCACGATGACGATTTGGCCACTATTTGTACCGACTATGAAATGAAATCACCAATGTCTGGGGTGATTATTGAACGCGATATCGCGTTGGGTGAAAATTATGCTGAAGACAACGAAAAGCCATCATTTATTATTGCTGACTTGAGTACATTATGGTTAGAGTTGCGAGCGCGGCAAGATGACTTATTAGAGTTAACCATCGGACAAAAAGTCAGCGTTAATATAGGTTTTGGCGCTGGTTTGTATTCCGGAAAAATTACGTATATCGGCCCTGCCCTAAACCAATCAACTCGTACGTTAACAGTCCGGGTAGAGCTTCCAAATGAAGACGAAAAATTAAAACCAGGAATATTTGTCGGTGCAACCGTTCACCTAAATGGTGGCGAAGAGATGGTGGTGGTGCCACGTGAAGCTGTACAATTGCTGGATGGCGAGATGGTAATTTTTGTTCCAGACGGCACGGGTTTTACCCCTAAACCGGTCAAGATTGGCCGTTCGAACCGTAATTTCGTTGAAATTTTATCGGGCCTGGAAGTTGGCGATAAATTCGTCGCCAGTGGCTCATTCGCGCTGAAATCGACGATATTGCTGGAAGGGATGGATCCGCATGCTGGTCATGGTCATTAAAAAGGAGAATTTCGCATGATTGAAAAAATTATTAAAACTGTAGTTCAATTCAGAGCTTTGACTCTCATCATAATCCTAGCCTTGACGAGCTATGGAGTTTATTCATATATCGATTCGCCACGCGATGCGTTCCCAGATATTTCGCCAGTAATGGTGCCGATTTTTGCTGAAGCCGATGGTATGGCACCGGAGGAGATTGAACGCTTAATCACTATTCCGATTGAAACCTCAATGAGCGGATTGCCTGATGTCAGCCTAGTTAAATCAACTTCAGCTTTTGGAATGGCGGTGATTTATGTATATTTCGAAGATCAGGTTGATACCTATTTCGCACGACAGCTGGTGTCAGAACGCTTATCCGCGACAGTATTACCAGAAAATGTCCAAGCGCCGGCACTTGGCCCGATTTCTAGTGGACTCGGCCAGGTTTTTATCTATTATCTGGACGTCGATAAAAGTGTCGATACTACTGGCAAAGATGTCGGCGCGTATCTGCGTGAATTAAATGATTTTGTCGTTAAACGCCAACTACAAACGGTTTCTGGAGTGACTACGATATTGTCAATGGGCGGACATGTGCTTCAATATCAGATTTCGCTAAATCCAGATCAGATGCGGCGATACGATATTTCTCTCGATGATGTAACCAGAACTGTAGTCGCTAACAATCGCAATGTTGGCGGTCAATATGTTGTGCTGGGTGCTGAAGAATTCCTAGTTCGAGGCATCGGATTACTGGAAAACATGGACGATATTCGTAATTTGCCATTGAGAACTGCAGATGGCATCACCGTTACTATCGCTGACATTGGCACCGTGGAATATGGTCATGAAGTGCGCCGCGGTTTAGTCAGCCTTAACGGAGAAAAAGAGATCGTCGCTGGAATTGTGCTGAAACTTAATAGTGCAAACACGCTGGAAGTTATCACTGCATTGCACCAAAAGATTGACGAAATTCAAACAGGCTTGCCTAAAGGTGTAAAGATTGTCCCTTACTACGACCAAGCCAACTTAGTCGAAAACGCGGCAAAAACTATGGAAAACGCGCTTCTTCAGGGCGTGATTTTAGTCGTGATTCTGTTAGCGTTATCGATGTGGAACTGGCGAGCTGCGCTGATTGTGACCTTCACCATGCCATTTTGTGCGGCGGTCGCGATCATTGCAATGCGCCAATTCAATATTTCCGCAAACTTGATGTCGCTTGGTGGCATCGCGGTCGCGCTCGGGATGTTGGTGGATGGTTCGATCATTGTGGTGGAAAATATTTCAAGACACTTAAATCTTCCCGAAAACCACGGCTTCAGTCGTTCAGAAATAATTATAAAATCAACGATTGAAGTTGGCCGTCCGATTGTTTTCGCGTTGTTAATCGTCATTTCGGTATTTATTCCATTATTCATGCTTGAAGGCGTGGAAGGAAAGATGTTCAAACCGATGGCTTTCTCGGTAGTAGTGGCATTATTTGGTTCCATTTTCGCCGCAGTGGTTTGCGTTCCAGTATTAGCTACATTTATGATGAGAAGCTCTAATCGCGCCAAAGGTTTGCGTCGAACTATGACAAACCGTTTTTATCGCCCGCTGTTGCAACAAGCTTTGCGGATTCGTTGGATTTTATTTTTGATAATGTCGGTAGGAATTATTTTTAGTGTGTTTACACTTCAAAGAACGGGCCGCGAATTTATGCCTACACTGGAAGAGGGATCGTTATGGGTAACCGTCATGATGGCGCCCTCAATCAGCCTGAATGAGGCGGAAAAAGTAATCCGTGTACTTGATCGGATAATTCTGGAACATGATGAAGTAAAAAGCACGGTTTCGCGGATTGGACGCCCTGAAGCTGGCAGCCATCCGCATCCAGTTAATTTTGCGGAAATCCAGGTTGAATTGAGCCCGAAAGACGGGAAAATTGCTGGGGCAATTAAACGGCAACAGATCGTCGCGGAACTGCGGAAAAAGCTCAAAATTTATCCTGGAGTTAATATTAATTTTTCACAACCGATTCAAAATGTCTTTGAAGAGCTGTTGTCTGGAACCCGTGCTTATTTTGCGATTAAACTTTATGGCGAAAATCTTGATATCTTGCAAACCAAAGCTGAAGAAATTCGACACGCCGTAGCAGAGGTCCCTGGAGTCGTCGATCTAGCGACAGAGCAAAATTACGGTCAACCGCAGATTCAAGTTGTTTTGAACCGCGACAAAGCTGCGCGACTGGGGGTGTCTGGCAGCGAAGTGATGCAATTGATCGAGAGTGCAGTTGGAGGCGAAAACATCAGCACAATTTATCAAAACACCCGCCGTTACCATATCAATATGCGGGTGGCTGAACAATTTCGAAACGACCCTGCTGCGCTTGGAGAATTGCCAATCAAAATAGGTAACGACACAATACCGCTGCGGCATGTCGCCGAAATTAAGATCACAACTGGCCCAATTCAGATAAACCGTGAAAAAAATCAACGATGCTGGGCGGTTCAGGGAAATATCTCAGGACGTTCCGCCAGTCATATAGTGACCGACATGCGCCAGGTAATAGCGGATAAAATCGTATTACCTCCGGGCTATTTTGTGGAGTTTGGAGGTCAGTTTGAAAATCAGGAACGGGTAATGCGTAAACTAGCAATCATCGTTCCACTGGTAATCTCAATGATTTTCATGTTACTTTGGGGATCGTTCAAATCGTTGCGCAGCGCGATGATTGTAATTACCAATGTGCCACTAGCCTTGATTGGCGGCGTTATCGGCTTATGGATGACTGGCCAAGCGCTGTCGGTGCCGGCAGCGGTAGGGTTTATTGCTTTATTAGGAATTGCAATGCAGGACGGGGTCGTTATGGTTAGCGAATTCGATGAGTTGCGACGTTCTGGAACGCCGCTTCAGGAAGCGATTTTCCACGGTAGTGAAATTCGATTTCGTTCCGTGATTTTAACCACTTTGACCACACTTCTAGGCTTACTACCATTGTTGCTGTCGCAGGGGATCGGAGCGGAGGTGCAGCGTCCATTAGCGGCAATTGTCATCTTTGGTTTGTCGTCCTCGACGTTATTAACACTATTTGTGCTACCGTCGTTATACTACGAAGTCGAGCGCAGGTTTATAAAATGAGCTATAAATTCGCGCGCGAATTTTATGTGGTACTTTTAGTGCGGAATTTTACTTGGGGACGTCATTTATGATTAGGTTATTTGATCTTGTTGGCATTTTTTATGTCCGACTCCATTTCGATCTGTAGTGTTTTTTTGCCAGCACTGGAATTTTCGACCTGAAATAGTAAAGTATAATCTTGATAGATCGTTCATTGTTACATCCATCTGATTTGAGGATGAAGTAAACTTTCCGCCAAGTTTTCCAACTTAATCGCCATTTAAAAAAATTGAAATTAGCCATTATATCTAGCTAACGCGAGGAAAAAAATGAAGAGTACCCTTCACAAATTAGGATTACATCCATTAGTTGCTTTCGTGATGATTGCTGTTGATTGGATGCTTTTTGGAGCCGATATAACGGGAGTGGGATGGGGGATCTCCTGTGCTGTTGCTATAGCGCTAACTCTTCCGGTCATTCTGGCGCAAAAATATGCTTACAAAGATAACTGGGGCACCGCGATTGCAAAAGGCTTTATTGTTTGCATAATAACCGCAATTCCAACCGCATTACCTTCAGTCATTACAGGAATAAGTGGAATTCTAGGGATTATTGGCGGAAATAAAGCAATTGATATTGAGAATAAAAATATGGATTGAATGTCAAATACAGCAAGACTATTTTCTCCGTCTGCCATAACTCCTCTAATGTAATTTATTTCTGATACTTATCAATTTTACTGTTGAACTATATTTTCGTCGTTGATATTTTCTTTATTCATCAGATACCGAGGATATATGCGATAATTGGCCGAGTTATTCAAGATCAGTTGTTTTCGAAACTGACAACAAATCCAGAGGTTTTCGGGAAAATTCAAATCAGATTGAATTTATCTTGACGCGCTAATTCCAGAGTTGGCCAGTTCTATCCTCCGTTACAACCGAAAAAGAATAAAACCGCAATATGTCAGTGGATATTCACTGACTGATTTTTATGCAGATACAGAAAAAATTTGAGGAGGTGGGGAATGTTTTTATTTTTATCGCTATTTTTTATTCATTGCCTATTGACAATTCTTTTATTTGTTGTATAATAGTCATGTAAACGTTTTATTGAGGCTTAAAGTGAGGCTTAATAGATATTTAACTTGCAATTTTAGGTAAACGTTTTATTTAAGTTTTAACAGGATATGCCGAATCATGAATACAGTAAAGAAGAAAAGAGCGTCAATAACTAATGTCGCTGATTACGCAAACGTCAGTATCGCGACAGTATCCCGCGTCTTGAACAAAGCTCCAAACATCCTTCCGGCAACAGAAAAAAAGGTAATGCTGGCATTGAAAATGCTGGATTACACACCTAATGCACAGGCACAGAGCCTTCGCGGAAGTTGCCAGGATATTTTCGGATTTCTGTTGTCACCAGACATTATTAAAGTAGACGACTTTTCGCTGATGTTAACGGTTCAACATCTACTAGCGGAAGTAATTTTCGAAAAAGGCTATCACCTTATCCCTGAAAAACTGGAGATAAACAGCGAGACTGGTGAACTGATTGTGCCACGAATACTGAAACAGCAACGCTGTTGCGGTTGTTTTCTCTTAGGTTATATGCCACCAAAAAACCTAAAGTCTTTGGCTTTAGAAGGCATTCCGGTAGGATTACTGGGAGAAGTCGACGTGATGCCTGATAATTTTTTCTCGATAGATTTCGATTTTGAAAGCGGTATGAGTCAAGCGGTACAATATCTTTCGGCGCTTGGACATCGTAGAATCGGATTTATCAACGGTAGTTTGAATTATCCAGGCAATAGAAAAAAACTCAACGGCCTGAAACAGGGATTGAGTGAGTTCGCGCTGGATTGTGATCCAGAACTATTTTTCCAACTTGATGATGAACAAAATTTTGCCGGAGCCAGAAAGGCTACTGCTGTACTGCTTGAACTGAAGTCGCCTCCATCCGCGATCTGCTATGGAAATGACTGGATGGCGCTGGGCGGAATGCTTGAAGCGGAGTCACGCGGACTGAATATCCCGCGAGATTTGAGCTTGATCGGTTTTGATAATTCATTTATGGCTCAGCAATGTAGACCTAGTCTAACTTCCATTTCCACTGATTTCAGGATAATGGCAGACATGGCGGCAAATGCGTTGATAAAAAAAGTCCACAATGTAAAAAGTAAAAACGTCGATAACAAAAAAACACTAATCCCCACTAAACTGATAAGGCGGGAATCGTGCAGGGTTCGAAGTTTTATGACAATTCCCCACAATACATTGCTAAACAATAATTTAAAATAAATGGAAAATAAGCCTATAAGCAATATATCGGAAATTGATGGTTTTGCAGTCAAAGTGTCAAAATCAGTATCAACCAAAATAAAAAAATAAAAAAGGTATAAGATGCTGGTTACGGAAAAAACTGCTACAGTCGAGCGGATCAAATAATTTTCAGCCAATCAATTAACAAAAAAATCTTTCGTGATTTCAAAAACAAGGATACGCAAAATGAAAACAAAAACAAAAACAGAAACAATCTGCAACTCGTTGACAATAAGAACTTTTACTCTTATCGAACTTCTCATAACGATTGCAATTATAGCAATCCTCGCCTCAATGTTATTACCAACACTTAATAAAGCTAGAGAAAAAGCAAAAAGCATAAAGTGTACCGCGAACTTGACACAATTAGGTTTAGGGCTAGCTTTTTATGCTGATGCTTGGGATGACTATCTACCATCTTTTTATATTGCTGATCAAACTCACTGGTACGCCCTTGATG
Organism: Lentisphaeria bacterium UBA7640; assembly: GCA_002483765.1. Classification (GTDB taxonomy): domain Bacteria; phylum Verrucomicrobiota; class Lentisphaeria; order Victivallales; family Victivallaceae; genus UBA7640. The sequence continues at coordinate 64,414 of DLIO01000109.1, forward strand.
AATTTATGGAAGGAGTTGGCAGCAAAAGATATTCTAAAAAACCAGGTAGTATCTTTACTTGCCCTAGTAGTCCTGACGGTTTTTTCCCAAATGACAGTTTTGTTAATAATGGAATCTATTTGAATTACGGTGGAAACCGTTATATGAGTCATCGCAAACAATCAAGACTCAAACAACCTTCTAAAACCTCAACATTAATGGATGCTATCTATTTTTATACTACTTGGGGAAGTGACGTGAATGGTCTGGACAGTAATACCAATTTTGTTCACCAGAAGGCAATGAATGTATTATTTGTAGATGGACACGCTAGAGCTCTCATCAAAAACGAAGTCCCATGGGGCTGGGCAAATCGCTATGCCCCATTCTGGGATTACCAGCTATAATAGTGGAACCTTTTAAGGCAAAAGCTATATGCAGACAAAGGAATTCTGTAAAGTATTAAGTTGCAAAAGTTGAGTAATAAATCTAGAATACTACAATAAATATAAAAATCAAATAAAATGATTTACTTACATTATCCAAATAAAAAAGCGTAAATCATGATAAAAAAACAACAAAATAATCGTTAAAGAGTAGCTTCCCTACCAGAACGAAGTTTGTTTAGAGAAGAACAGTAACTTTAAATGGAAAGCCATTATGACATAGCAAATTATTCAAACACACCGGTCTGAAAAAGAGTTTTCAGAAAATCGACTTTCAATGCCAAACTATTACAATGAATTTTCCCAAAAAGACAACCGTAATATTTCGGAGGAATTATGGCGGGGAAAATTACTCAGAGACAATCGGTCTAGAAAATGAAAATGTTTAGAAAAATTAACACTAAACTATCACTACCAAACCATCACCACAATTTTAAAAAATGCAATCGCAAATATTTTGGAGGAATTATGACAAAGAAAATTATTCAAACATGTAGGACTGAAAAAAATAAAACTTTCAGCAAAAATAACCTTTTAAACTTAAACTATTACGGAATTTTTATGTCTAAGACTAAGCTGATTTGTGCTGTTCTTTTAGGGTTTTTAATATTTCAAGTTCAGGCAATTGAACTTAAAGAGACATTTGACACTCCAGTTAGTTATAACAAGGAAATGCTGACTAGAAGTGTAATTGCTACAAAAAAAGGTAACATTGGTTTTATTTTTCACTATAAAAAAGAAAATGAAAAACGTCTTCCTTTGTCTACAATAAAAGGTTGGGAACTCGGCATGATGCCTCCAGGAAACTGGTATCATAATGGATTTTTTCGTATTTATGTAAATCAACGTCATGTACCCATGGAATCTCCAGTACTGAAAGATATTATCAAAGTTGTAAAAAACACAGATAAAGAAACTGAAATGATATCTATAATGAACACTGAATATGGAGAACTACACATTAGAATACGATTTAAATCTGGCCGAAATTATGCTAATGTTAAGTTGTCCTTCCCAAAACCTAAAATGAAAATAGATTCTTTGCGCTATGAGTTTATATGCCTTCCCGATCACTGCCGTAAAGATAAATCATATTTACGCTGTCTGATTGCCGGTGACAAAAGTATTGAACTTAAAGCAGAAGAGGCCGTTAATTTCATTCCGTCCGAAAACAACTGGATGGTGTTCTATGATAAAGGCTATCAATCGTACGGCCCATGTGCTATCATGTTTGATCCAGACCAAATCGCAACAGTTGATATATTGCCTGACAAACGAAATTATGGCGTATTTAACTCTGTTACTTTAAAACCCAATATAAATAGTACAAATTTTCTGTTCTGGCACTTTCCGAAATCTACGCATTCCGCGAATTCCTTAAGCAAATACATTAAAGACAACAGTTCAACGTTACTCAAAGAAATGCGGACATCATCAAACATAGAAGCTAGTGCAGAGAGTGATGATGTCTTTGCTCTTAACCGCCAGATCCCTGTTTACCGTTTTAAAACAGGGAAAGACTGGGAATCTGTAAAGTGGAGTGAAGGATTTAATTATTTACATAGTAGGGAAACAGCCAATCCGACAACTAAATTTAAGATTTTGCGTGATGATGAAAATATTTATCTAAAAATCCGTTGCGAAGAGCCGCAAATAGATAAAATCGTTACGGAATGTGCAAAACGTGATGGTAATACTTATGGAGACGATAGTTTTGAAGTTTTCATTGCTCCTTCTGGGCTAAACGAAGATTACTATCATTTTATTATAAACTCGAAAGGCATTGTTTTTGATGAGAGAATCAATGCACTTACAAATACTTATCCTTCTTGGAATGCATCAGTAAAAACTATATCTGAAACGGATGTAGACAGTTGGACAGTAACTTTGACAATACCCCTTAAAGACATTAAGGCTGACCCAAAACAAAGCCTTATGTTATTTAACCTTGCCAGAACTCGACGCTTGATATCAGATGGGCCAAAAGGAGCAAAGCGTCATTCTTCATGGTCACCGATATTAACTGGTGGTTTTAATAACCCGATGGCATTCGGAGTGTTGACAAATGAAGAATCTATTGCTGGAAAAGATTTCAAAAATAAAATCGTTGCTGCTTTTGGTAATCCTAGCTTTTTCTCCAGTGAACCAAGCAGAAAGGATATATATATTTGCCGCGACTTAATGCTTCCAACTTATATTAATTTACGGGATAATCGTCCTGAATTTAATACATATCTCTATTATCCTGCGGCAGAAATTCTCAGATCACAAAAATATAGGGATTATATGAATGGACTGAAAACTTATATTCAACTACCCAAAAACTGTTACCTTTCTGATGAAAAAGAAACCGGCGATAGTGGGTCATTTTCCATTAGAAAAATGGAAGACAATATTTATGAATTTTCCCCCATAATAGATGGACGCAAAGATTCTCGATTTGGAGAATATATACGTAGTTTCATTAGTTTTCCGTTGTTTATTAAAAGTTCAACCGAAGTTGAAAATGCCGGGGATATGGTCGTCTGGACAAAATCGACGATGAACGGAAAAACTTTAACTACTGCAAGAAAAGAATACCCGATCAAAATAGTAAAATTCCCAGAAACTCCACAATTGAAGAAATTTGTAATCGCAATGTGGCCTAATCCGGTAAACATATTTTACTGGCCGGACTATATCAACTCACTTAAAAAATCTGGATTCAACGCTTTTGACTGTCGTATCCCATGGTATACAGGAAACAACCCTAAAGTAAAACAGCAAGCCACAAAACTCTTACGTGAAGCACGTCAAGCAGGGCTAAAGATATCTTTGCAGGATTCCACTTTTGGACGCTTTAAAAACAGCAAAGACGGCCGCTGGGGAAATACTAAACACCCTGATCCTACTTACAGGGGTGAAGGTTACCAAAAGGATATAAATGCGGTAAAAGAAGCAGTTAAAGTTATTCAACCTGATTATTTCTTTATTGACTGCGAATATTTCAGAGAAGTCATGGATAATAAAAATTTACTCTACTCGAACAAAAAATTTGTGAAGGCTCTAAAAGCCTCTGGACTTACTCTGCAAGAATATTTAACCAAAATTGGAGACAATATATCCCGTGACATTAAAGAAATTCTTACCAATGCAAACAAGAAAAGACCTTTGTATGGATTCTATGGAACCGGTATGTATTTGGCACAAGATTATTTCCGTTTCCCAGGCAATGAGTTTTTTGAAGGTATCTACAATATCAAATCACTGCTGAAAAATGATTTATCTGACTTCGCAATGCCGGACACATACCATGACGGTAACATGGAATATTTACTGAGGAAAATCGGTACAATAGCAATCAAACTTAAAACAAATAAAATTCTGCCCTGGGAAGCTGCAGGTTGGCATGTTGGAATACCTGTAGAAATGGTTCGTGATCAATTCCTTGAAACTATAGCCTTTGGGTGTCGTGGTGTTGTTTATTGGCGACCTGAAGCATGGGATGTCGGAGCTTATCTGTATCACGCTTACGCAATTAAGGAAGTGGCTCCATTTGAAGATATCTTTTATGATGGAAAACCTTTTATGCAGACAAAACTAGATTCAGATTACCACATAAAAGGTGTATTACTGGATGATGAAGCTATTATTCTAGTGAGCCGTTATAAGGAAATAGGCAATATTACAGTTGCCGTCAACAATCCATTGAACAAAAAAGTTCAGATATGGGATCGGACTAGCAACACTTTACTAGGCACGGTAAAAGCTAATGAAAATATAAAAATAAGCATTACTGAACGAAATACTAAACTGCTTTATCTAGGCAATAAATTCAAAGCTAGGGCTGGCATAAAATAAATGGAGCATTGTATTATGAAATTGAATAACAACCAAATTGCAGTTGGCATCAATGAAAAAAATGGATATTTGTCTGTGTCATTTAATGGAGAAAAATATCTTTGGAGAAGCGCAGAATTCCCCATAGAGTGTACTATATGGGAAGTCTCAACCGAAAGAGAAAGAGCCATACTTCCTGAACAAATGGAAATAAAACCGACTAGCGAACGAACTGGGTTGCGGTGTACATCCGAACAGTTTGGAATTTCATTTTCTATTTATTACCGTTTAAATAATAACGAATTAATTGTTGACATTCCATTTGTCGAAATTAAAGAAACAAACAATGATTGTTTGCTTATGCATCTTAGTCCATTAAAACAAATGGGGCAGGTGTGCAATGACGAAGATGGTTATATGTTGATACCTTCTCACTCTGGGGTTATTTGCCATTTTGATAAGACTGAACAACGGCAGCACAACAATCGGGTTTACATGGAGCAAAGTCAATGGGAAGATTACACTTGCATGCCGATTTTTGGAACTGTACATAATGACAGCGCTTTTATTGGTATTATTTCTAGTGGTGAATACGATGCTTCAGTTATTTCCGAAATATCTTATGGCCCAGAAAAAATAAATAGTATTTATCCTCGCTTTAACTACCGCTACTCTAAAGTGGATGAACCTGACCCAGTTGACCGTCAAGTCAAATACATTTTTTTGAGAGATGCAGACGCTAACTACTGCGGTATGGCGAAACAATACCGTAGGCACCTTATTAATGAAAGAAATATTGTTCCATTAAAACAACGTATTAAGGATAACTCAGATTTGGAATATTACGTTGAATCCTACAACGAGATACGGCTGGCAGTTGGAGGGAATAAAAAGCGTAAAGCAGATGGCACTGGAGAATATGTTTCTTTTGGTAGTATCTCTGAAGCTGAAACCATGATTAGAGATATCCATGCGGCCGGCGTCGAGAGAGCTACGATTATGTTTGAGTATTGGACTCTTGAAGGTGGCGATGGTGCTTACCCAACCAAACTTCCGGTCGACCCAAGACTTGGAACCAATGAAGACCTTAGTAATTTATTAAAAACGAATACCAGCCTTGGCTATAAATCGACTAATTGGGACAATTATAGTGACTGCTATAAAATTTCTCCAGAATGGAACGACAAATACATCATGCTAGACAAGGACGATTGGCAACGACGCGGCGGGGTCTGGAATGGCGGACAAGCTTATCTCGCATGTCCTTGGTTGATGGTCGCTTTTGCAGAAAGGGATTTAAATGCTCAACACAAACTTGGATTTAACGGAGTATGGTATATTGATGCAATGGTTCAGCCACCACGGATATGTTATGATAAATCTCATGGTCATCCACAAAACCGCAGAACTTACATTGAAGGGCTAAAGGTAATAGTTAAAATGGCATCTAAAATATATGGTGGATGTTCGATTGAAAATTCAAATGATTCTATGGCCGATTGTATTGATGGCATCGCCCAAGTTTGCGCTGTAGATGAACGTTTTGCGACAACCGAACTCGGCAAATACTTTGCTGATGAGTTTGTCCCTTTTTATCAAATTGCATTCCATGGCTTGCAAGTTTATCATATCTGCTCGCTAATGCACATGTCGTCAAGTTTCGGCAGTGTTGAGGTTGGCATACTTAAAGACATAGAATTCGGAGCTGCTCCAAGAGCAGATATAAGTTTTGATGAAATACAAGAAGGCAGAGGATATAAAAACTGGGTGCGTTGGATGAAAAAACAATATGACTGGCATTATAAGACTACCAAATCCCTACTATACGAGTTTATAGAAAACCACAAAGAGATAGATGCTGGAGTGTTTTGTACAGAATATACTTCGGGAGCTAAAGTTATAGTCAATTACAATAAAATGCAGGCTGATTATTATGGTAGTTCCGGAGAACGTGATACTTTATGCCTAAAAACTTGAGTTTTAAAATAAAGTAAAAGGTTTTCAAATGGAGAAAATATATATTTACACGTCATTCATGATTACCACAGATTTTTCGGCAAAAAAAAGAGGATCCATAGTTCCTTATTATCGGTTAAATCATAAGGTTTAAACTACGAATCCTCAAAAAAGAATATACCGGTGTTGGGGCAGATTGCCAAACAAATTCCCAGCAAATCAGTCAAAAATTTAGGAATAAACTCTCTTGACGGATTTTTATTTGGTTTTATTGATACTTATTGCGCCTGATTTCAGGTCGGTCCAGAGTGTGCCTTCGCCTGCGTGGATGATTTTAACTTTCACATCTGGATTGAGGTTTTCAATCAATTGTAGATCTGCCATAATACCGAGCGCACCGAGCACTTCTGCTCTTTTTTCAGTTCCGGCTGCGCGTTCATTTTCAAGCATAAAGTCTATTTTGACTTCGGCCTCACCTCTTAACTGAGCCGTTTTAGCTTGAATTTCGGAACGTTGCAACTGAATGGCCGCGACATCAAGTGCGGCTTGTGCCAAAATTATTTGAACCTCTTTTTTCTGGTTGGCATGAACTTCAGCAGTCATTTTATGAGTTTCTTGTTGAACCTCCTTGCGCTTTTGTTCGATCATCGCCATTTGAGTATTTAACTCTGCTTCAATCTTTGCCGTTTCTTGCAACGAAAAGTTGGTCAGGTTCTGTTCCTTCGCTAAACTTGAATCGCGGATAGGGGTTAGAATATTAACCGGCACCTCGACATTGCGAATAATAGCGTTATGGATGATAATACTTTTTTCCGCCATAACCTCGACTAGATCTTTTTTCAGGTTATTCTGAAAAGTTTCACGCGCCTCGCCCATAATGAAATCTTGTGCTTTGTAGGAAGATCCCTTTAAGCGAGAAATAGACATGATCTGCGGAATGATGATTTTCTCGACCACTTGAGGCAAATCACCATAAAGCATATAGATCTTTGAGATGTTTTCAGGAGTCATTTCAAATTCAACCGTCATGTCCAACATAATCTTAAAACCATCACGTGAAGGAAATTCCACAAATCGATTAACGCCATAAACAATGGTTTCACCGGTGGTGTTCGGCATTGACGCTTTTTGCAACTGTGGACTTTGTCCCCGTGTCGCTGTTGGTGCGGGACGCCGTGACTTGGTCATTACTTTTGCAGGAAGTGAAGGACTGCTTGACGAGGTGCGCGAAGTAGGAGCAAAGTTGAGCTTGGAGTCAGAGGCTTCACGAATACGTTGTTCGCGTTGGCTACTCAACGTTTTAGCCTGCATCGCATCAAGCGCACCGCCGGCGGATTCAATTTGATTTTTAAGTTCAATCACGCTGCCACCGCGTCCGCTCATGCTTACCTGATTCATCCCTATTTCAATGACATTTACCTGATAAGCTCGTGGGTTAATGTAATACAATCCGGGTTGAAGAATATCTTTCAATACTCCTTTCTCACCTTGACCGGCAAACTGTCCAGGTTTGGCGATTTCGCCAGTCTGCGAAGTTACCACGCCAACATAACCGATTGGGATATTAATAGCGTCAGCAATATCAACATTATAACCTTGCGGATTTAGCCGATAAATCCCTGGCCCGAGTACGTCGCGCCACACACCCTTGACGTCACGTCCATCCGCAATAATTTTACCATCTGGCAAATCTTTGCCAACTTTAGAGGTAACAATTCCAACTTTGCCGAGCGGGATTAAAATCGCAGGAACGATTTCCACTTCATGCATTACTGGATCAAGGAAATGTCGTCCTTCCGGCAACACTTCAGCCCAGATCCCTTTTTCACCGCGTTTTACTAAAATTGTTCCAGGGGTTGGCTCTGAACCGCTTTTCGCAGTTATGACCGCCATATGACCCGGTGGAACATAGAATCGGCAGAAAAACCACAAATATCCGCCGTATGCTAAAGCTACAACCAAACACAATCCTACGATTGCGGTTATAATTTTTTGTACATTCATTTGGCTACTCCTTTATCATTATTATTGCTGATCTCGCCAAGCGGAAGTCCGAACAGATGCCCTTTTCCTTGATTGGCCATGATTGACTCGATCGAAGGACCGAGTTTGCGGTATAACATTCCTTTCACGTATAATTCGCCACTACCGAATGCGGCAACATTGCGCCGTAATACTTCGACTTGTGACTTATTGGATTCAGCGATTACCTTGCGTTCTGCTTCAGCAATAGCTAATTTGGATTTAACTTCAGCCTCAGCGGTACGATAACCAACCTCGGCAATATCTAATTCCGTTTTGGCGGCGATTACGCGTTCCATCTGCTGCTGTTTTGCTTCAATCTCTTTCGTGATTTTTTCGGTTTCAGCACCAACTTTTGCACGATTTTGGAGTGCGAGCATTCTTTGCCGTTCCAATTCTGTCGCCGACTTTGCTTGCTCAATCTGTTGCTTGAATTTTTTTGCTTCTTGTTGCGCCAATTCACGGTTACGAATAATTTCTGCAATCTCTTGAGGAGGAATAATGTCGCGAATCAATACTGAATTAATGGAAATACCCCAACCCTTACATATTTTCCGCAAGAACTCTTCTAGTTGATTCTGAAAGACCTGACGGCTTTCACCGACGATAAACTCCGTCGCGCTTTTTTTACTTCCTTCAATACGGGCAAAACCACTAACCGAAGGCAAAATTATTTTTTTCATAATATCTTCCATGTCGCCAACTTCATGACTTAACCACGGCGCGGCTTCGCGTTCAATATTGTATTCCACCGTACCCTCCAGCGAAATATTGAAACCGTCAACTGTAATAAAGAAGATGGCATCATCACCAGCAAACTCATAACGCTGACTTTGGATATTCACCACCGAAACACTTTGAATGAACGGGTTGATACGGTGAGTTCCCTCTTTTAGCACCGCTTGCAACACTCCTTTGCGTGAAGTTTCGACTACAAAACCTTTTTGCAAAGCTAAGTCGTTAGCGGTTCCAGAAAAAATATCATCACCAGTTAGATTAGTAACAACGCCAACGTTACCAGGCATAATTCTAATGTCTTCGTAAATTTTCACATCATACGCGTATGGATTGATACGGTGTTTACCAGTGCCGAGAACATCACGCACAATGCCTTTGTATTCTGGTCCTGGCGCGACTATTTTTCCCTCCGGCAGGTCTTTGCCGTATTTCCGTACTAAAACGCCGAAACATCCGGCGGGAATATCAGTGATTCCGGTAATTTGCCAATTCCAAGTAAAGGGATTGCGAAAATAGCGCCCTTCCCCAAGCACTTCAAGTTGAATCCCTTTGTAGGAAGAATCGGACGCGATAACTTGATCTCCTGGCAGGTTTCTACCAGTTTTTCTGATCATTATCGCAATTTGACCGTTTTGAGGTTCAATTCGACAACCGAACCAAAACAATATCGGCAGCATTATTATTGCGCCAAGCACAACTACAACGCCCGCTGGGATTGTAAATTCTTTCATATTTGTTCCTGAGTGAGATATCAAGAATAACCTTGATTTATCTTAACTTTAAATTAAAAAGCCGAAGTATGAATATACGCATCCTACAGTGAAAAACAATCCGGATTGGTCATGAAATTTTTCTAATCTGTGTCGTTTTTTTCATAAAAATCAAGAATTTTGACAGTATGAAAACGCCATTTCCGCTAAGAGCAGTGATATTAACCGCACTAGCTAAATTTTATCAAGTAACTTTGGCAGTTCAGTGACTGTTTCTGCATTTAGGAACTCCAATTCGCCTATTCCGACGTTCAGAAGCATTTCGCCGATTTCATCTTCAAATATTCGTCCGAGTTCGCTTTTGAAGGTTTGTTCCGATAAGCCTGCCAACCGCGGATTGGCAACAGTTTCCCAATAATGCCAAGGATATCAAAAATTCGTCGCCAGTCTGGGAAATATAAATTTTGCACGTCAAAGAGATTCTTAATCTTTTCCGGTGATTTGAGAAAATAGTGCCGCCCACGCTTTTCGCCGCCGCTAGTTGCGGTAAATCCGGCAGCGGTCATTTCTGTCAACACATCCTGAATAAATTTCCAGGAAAAACCACTAACGCCGGCAATATTTTGAATTTTACAGATATCTTTGTTCAATAGTATCAAAATTATTTCCACACGTGCCGAAATACCAATTTACGATAATCGGATTTTCCTGAAAGAAGTAT
>DLIO01000104.1 GCA_002483765.1 Lentisphaeria bacterium UBA7640
CCAGCTTTGCTTGGCGCACTCATAATTCACTCCTTGTTTTATTGTGGTATTATAATACTACCATTCTAATAAAAAACAAATCTCAATTGAATTTTTTTTTGATTCAATTACTTTAGAGGTTCAACAATTAAATATAAGGGGTTATTAATTTATGACAAAAAAAGTGATTTATTTGAGTGGTCCGATTATGGATGAACATGCAGGATATGCACGTGAATGGCGAGAAGCGGCAAAAGTGTTGCTTGACGATAAATTCCGTTTACTAGATCCGATGCGACGTAAATTTATTGACCGCCAAGTCGACAGTGCCAACGAAATTGTGGAGTTCGATCTGCAGGATGTACGCGATGCAGATATTATTTTAGTTAATTACAACAAACCGAGTATTGGGACTAGCATGGAAGTTTTTTACGCGTCGCACAATCTTGGTAAATTTATTGTGACCTTTTCGCCTTTTGAGTATAAGGATTGCAGCCCGTGGATGGCACGCTTTTCAACAAAAATTTTAAAGGATTTAGAGGGGGCAGCCCAATATATCAATACTCATTTTGGTTGCGATTAACGCTATCTTTATGCACAAGCAAGCCCGATGTAAAATCAATAAATCACAATTAGGCATTGAGATCCTTGATTATAAAGCATTGGAAAACTGACCCGATGAGATGTATATTGCTCTAATTTATTAATCTCAAGAAGGACGCAACAATTTATGGCAGGAGTCTCTATACGAAACGTTTCAAAGGTCTATCCGGGTAACGTGAAAGCGGTAGATTCCATTGACTTGGAGATCAACAACCGCGAATTCATGGTATTGGTTGGACCGTCTGGTTGTGGGAAATCAACGACATTGCGCATGATTGCTGGGCTGGAAGAGATATCCGAGGGCCAAATATTGATTGGTGACCGCGTCATTAATGATATTCCACCTAAAGATCGTGATATTGCGATGGTGTTCCAAAATTATGCTCTTTACCCACACATGAGCGTTTATGACAATATGGCATTTGGTTTAAAATTACGCAGATATCGAAAGGCTGAAATCAAAAAAAGAGTCGAAGAAGCCGCACGTATTTTGAGTATCGAATCGTATCTTGACCGCCGCCCCAAAAATCTCTCAGGCGGCCAACGCCAACGCGTTGCCGTTGGTCGCGCGATTGTCCGCAAACCGGAAGCATTTCTTTTCGATGAACCGTTGTCCAACCTTGACGCAAAGATGCGGGTTCAGATGCGCACAGAGATCAGCAAACTGCACACGCAACTAGAAACGACTATGATTTACGTGACCCATGACCAAGTTGAAGCTATGACTATGGGTGACCGAATTTGTGTCATGAAAGATGGTCACATACATCAAGTTGATTCACCGATTAATCTTTATGACAATCCGGTTAATATTTTTGTTGCTAGCTTTATCGGGACTCCACCAATGAATTTTTTCAACGGCCGTATCGAATTCCGCGACGGTAAACTTTGGTTTAAAGAAGAATCGTTTGTTGTGCCACTTCTTGAAGAGTGGGAGAGGAAGCTTGGTGCGTACAAAGGCAAAAGAGTGGTTTTCGGCATACGTCCCGAAAATATTTTTTGGAAAAATGATATTTCGGATCACGAAGTTGCGGTAAAATCAGTGGTTGAAGTAATTGAACCGATGGGGGCGGAGACATACATGTATATGAATACTGGATTTCATTCGTTCATCGCGCGCGTGGATGCCCATCATCCATTTAAAATAGGTGAAAAAATCGAATTAAATTTTGACCTGTCGCGTGCTCACGTGTTCGATGCAGAATCTGAGGAGCTGATAGTTTGAGTATTCGCTAAAAAAATAAATTTTATATCAATAACTTCGGGGCTGGGTGAGATTCCCGACCGGCGGTAAAAGTCCGCGAGCTAAATAGCTGAAACGGTGTGATTCCGTTACCGACAGTAAGAGTCTGGATGAAAGAAGTCGGTGTAACTGAAAACTCAGTAACACTTTTTTAAAAAGCCTTGAATTCACTGTTCAAGGCTTTTTTGTTTTTATAAAAAACAGTTAATAATTATTAAATGAGGTAAAAAATGACTTATCAATTTGATGAGATTGAAGATGTTGTCGCGGCGTTAAAACGTGGCGAAATGGTCGTGGTGACCGATGATGAGGAACGTGAGAACGAGGGCGACTTGATTGCTGCAGCGTCTAAAGTTACTCCTGACATGGTGACTTTTATGGCTACGCACGGTCGTGGATTGGTCTGTGTGCCATTATCGTCCGAATACGCAAACAATGTAGGCTTGGTCAACATGTCGTCCTCCTCCGATCCGTTTCGAACGGCATTTACGCAGAGCGTCGATATTATTGAAGGAATTACCACCGGTATTTCAGCGTTTGATCGCGCTAAAACTATTGCCGCATTAATTGATCCTGAAAGCCATCAAGAGGATTTCGCCTCGCCGGGTCATGTGTTTCCGCTAATTGCTAAAGATGGTGGAGTTTTGCAGCGTGCTGGTCACACTGAAGCCGCCGTGGACTTAGCGCGTTTGGCTGGTTTAGCTCCGGCTGGCGTAATTTGCGAAATTATGAATGATGATGGTACCATGGCGCGAGTTCCACAACTAGATCTTTTTCGGCGCAAATTCAATTTAAAATGGTGTACAGTCGCAGCGCTGATTGAATATCGACGTCGCACCGAGATTCTAGTAGAGATGGGAACTTTTGCCAAAATGCCAACAAAATTTGGTGATTTTAAAGTTTGTGCTTTCCGTTCAAAAACCGATGGCCTGGAACACGTGGCTCTGATTTATGGTGATGTTGCAGGAAAGGAAAATGTTTTAACGCGAGTGCATAGTGAATGCCTGACTGGCGATGTTTTTGGATCGCTGCGTTGCGACTGTGGAAACCAACTTCACGACGCAATGAAAAAGATCGTTGAGGAAGGAGCCGGGATTGTGGTTTATATGCGCCAAGAAGGGCGCGGCATCGGTATATTCAATAAAATAAATGCATATAATCTTCAGGATGGCGGTTGCGACACGGTTGAGGCTAACGAACGGTTGGGCTTTGCCGCGGATCTACGTGAATACGGAATTGGCGTGCAAATCATCTTGGAACTTGGAGTAAAATCAATCAGAGTTTTGACTAATAATCCTTGTAAGATTGTTGGTTTAGATGGATATGGACTGAAGATTACTGGACGAGTTCCATTGATTTGCGGATATGATAAGTTGGCATGTCAATACATGAAAACTAAAAAAGAAAAAATGGGACATTTGCTGTAAAGTTTTAAAGCGGAAAGAAATGTTCACTATGTCAATATTATTCAGTATGCCCCGCCTGCCCTAAATACGGGGCGAGATTATAGTGTAAAATGATTCCTTAATTCGCGCGCGCATTATGCGCGCGCGAATTCAAGAGGGATTTATTTCTTGCTGATCTGACCGTTTTCGAAGTAGTCGATAACGTTCTGTGGGAGTTGAGGTATATCACAACGATTGCAGCCGTTACGCATGGAATGATGTCCCATGACTCCAGCGGCAACCGCATTACGGGCGGCAATCGGCGAGGTCCTAGTTTTTTTGCCATAACGTACAAAATCTAGAAAACTCTGGACGATGCCTATGTCAGAACCACCGTGACCACCAACTACTTCCTTCAGTTTATAGATAACGTCAGGCGTTGCACGCGGGCCGCGTTGATTCCAGACATGGATTTCACATTTTCCCGCATCACCAATATTTTCCACCCGTCCACGGGTTCCGATAAAGGTGTAATTGCGCTCTGAATCTGGCGTGTAGTGGGATTGTGTGTAACTAGCCTGAGTGCCGTTATCAAGCTGCATCATAATCATATTGTGATCTTCGACATCAATTACCGGAGAAAATCCAGTTTGTTCTAGTGGTGGCCAGTGGCCTACATCCCATTTAGCACAACCTTTGGTTTCAGGAGAACGACGTTCACATTTGTCGTAAACTGACAGCATGCCCATGCCGACCACAGATTTAGTATAGCCACCCATAAGCCAATGCATGACGTCAATGTCGTGTGCTCCCTTCTGGAGAAGCAACCCGCAGGTATATTGTTGTTCTGAATGCCAGTCACGGAAGTATGCATCTCCACCGTAATTAATAAAATGGCGACACCAGCCGGACTGAATCTCGCCGATCATACCGGAATCGATAATCTCTTTCATTTTAAGAATAGATGGAAAATGGCGCATATTATGCCCGAGAAAAAGTTTTTTCCCACTCGTCATGGCCGCATTGAGCATACGATCGCAACCTTCAATACTGATGGCCATCGGCTTTTCGAGATAAACGTGTTTGCCTGCTTCAAGAGCGGCTATGCCCTGTTCTTCATGCAAATAATCGGGAGAACAGATAAATACCACTTCGACATCTGGGTTTTTCAGTACATCGCGATAATCTGCAGTGAAAGCCATTTTTGCAGATGGGACATGTTCTTTAAAGTAATTTTCCGCTTCTGGATTGGGGTCTGCTCCTGCAACTATTTCCCAACCTTCCTCCGGTTTGTGTGCTTGCCAGCCGTGACGTCCACGTCCTCCGACTCCAATTAATCCAACTTTTTTCATAACATTCATGATAATTCCTTTGTTTAGAGATGGAAACTATGCTTTAATGTAATAAATTAATTAAAGATATCAACCTCATTCAGATATTTTTGGTTGATAATATATATAAAAAATATACCAAAGATGTGGAAAATTGACTAATAAGATTAGTGACAATCAGGAATTTCAGTTTAATCTTCTAGCTGCTACTACCGTGCAGGCAGACGCACGGATGTTGGCCTTGGAACGCTTTGATTACAGCGCGTGTACGGTTGAATATATAGTTTCGGGAAGCGGTTTCCTCGAAATAAATGGGCACGAATTTAACCCTTCACGAGGCAGCATTTATATTCTACACCGTCATAGCAATCATCGTTATTGGCCGGAACGCAGTGATCCGTGGCAAAAAATATTTTTTGCTATTTCCGGAGAAATGGTCGATTATTTGTTCCGCGCGTATCGCTTAATGGAATTATATTATCTTCCGGATGCGCTAAAATTATTGAAACATTTTGAAGCCATGCAACATTTGAATTATAATACTGATCATGTCCACCAACAAGCGGCAGTTATTTTCCATCAATTTGTCGAAGAAGCAGCTCGTATAGTTTACGGTGAAAAACGCAGTATTCCTGTAGAATTTGTTGCTCTTAAAAATGCGCTAGATACTCATTTGGAGTGTCGTTTTGTACTCGAGGATTATTGTCTTGAACATAAAGTTTCTACTACTCACCTGATTCGTGGCTTTCGCCGCCATTATGGCAATACGCCTTACGGATATTTAATGGAACGACGCTTGGAATTGGCTAAGCGTTTACTTCTGCATTCATCTTTCTCAATCAAAGAAATTGCTGCCCGACTATGTTTTTCAGACCAATATTATTTCTCTAATTACTTCAAATCAAAAAACGGACTATCGCCAAAATATTTTCGCAACGAAAAATAGTTAAGGTTAAGAACTTCGATAAAATCATTGTAAGTTGACTCTTAAATTTTCGAGTTCATGATGCGCGCCAATTCGCAACTGAAATTACATCACTTGGGGAATGTGTCTGAATTCCCAGTTTTAAATTCTTCTTTTAAGTTGTAAAGAAGCTATTATGCAGAAACGGAGAGATCCATCCTCTTCAGCCGGATCATCGTCAGGAACATAAAGATATATGAGATGGCTAAAGTATAAAACAACAATGAAGCGAGCAACAGCGGGCCAGAGATACTATCTTGAAAATAATAAAGAAAGTTGGGGAACATATAATGAACAAAGCCCATTATTACGCCCATACCAGGAAACATCCCCTCTGGAAACAAGGCAACAGTCAAAGGGATAAAGCCAACCGCAAATGAAAAGAGCGAATAAATAGTCGTGAACAACATCGCCCCCATTGAGCCGCCGATTGTTGAGAATGCGATGGTCATAGTAATCAATGGGATTAGCATCAATGACGGCACAAACTGACGGCAAATTACTCGGAATGTATATTGAGTCGCGCCTAATCCAAAAAAACGATTTGCAACAATCAATGTGATTTCAATCAGGATGAAAACGGTAAAGCTCATCAGCATGGTGGCGATGTATTTACCCAACAAGTATTGCAAACGCCCTGCTGGTTTTGAAAGAATAACCATAATTAAACCATTTGCTATGTCCGAAGGGATTTCTGAAGCGCTGTAAAATACAGAAATTAAGATACAAAAAAGCATCGCGACGCTAGTTCCCACTGTAATCGATGGAATATCGACAGCTTCTCCACTCAATGCATAAGCAAATAATGAGCCCTGAGAAACTTGCCCCGTGATCGGATCGGCGGCATCTGACAACATACATACAGCCATTCCAACAAGCACTAATATATAAAATGAATACTCGCGCATTCGCCGCAGTGATAATTCAGTTATTGCCCACATTTTATACCTCGATTAATCTTCTTTAATGATGCCGCGTTCAATCAGTTCGCCCAAATTACGCAACTCTTTGTCTGCATCCATTCTTTCAACAATAGTAATGGCTCTTTGCGCAATTTCATTATTTCCACATTTGGTCGCATGATCGCGAAGCATTTCGTAAAATCTTTTATAGTCGTAAAAGCGCGGAGTCTCATTCAGTAATGGCAATAGAAAATCAACATAAACTTGATCTTTGGATTTAAGTTCTCGCAAGCGATTCAGTCCAGCTTCCCATGCCTGTAGTTTGTCAGTTTCGCGTTTTATGGTACTTTGGTATTTTTGGTAATCTGCAATGGTGATTCGATCTTCAGCTAAACGTTCGTTAATTAATCGCGACAAAGGGACATAGAAATTACGAGCAGAACGGCATTTGGGATCATTCAATAATGTAGTAAGAAGCCCAGATGCTTCCAGGTTATCATAACCAAAAAGATGTGCAGCAAGTGCGGTATAAGCGAAATTCTTCTCTTCTGGGTTAGTAGCTTTGACCACGCTTTCTTTTAGGTTTGAATATATTTCGCGATATTCTAATTCTGCCTTAATGAGGTTATTGTTGATACTAATGTTTTTTTCTTTGATCTTTTCTCTAATTTGAGTCGCAGCGTCAATGGTTTCGTGATCTTTTATCCGGTTTGCTTGGCTAGCGATGGTAGCATAAAAACGATCATAATTACGGTATTCTTTTACATTTTGCATTAGCGGTGCCAAAAAATCAAGGTATGCTCGAGGAGCTCCCCTTAATCGCTGGATTTGTGCTAAACCTGCAGCCCAAGCCTGTAGTTTATCCTCTTCCCATTTCAGGGTGTCGATATGTTGATGGTAATCTTTGATAGTGATAGGATGTTTGGTTTTGCTGTTCAAAATCAAAGTAGCGAGGGCTTGATATGCGCGACGCGATTTTTGATATTCTGGCGTTTCTAAAATTGAAACCATTATTTTGTCACTACCTTTTGGGTCTTTTACTTTAATATAATCAGCAAAAGCGAATAACGCGTCAACTTTAGCATCAATGCCTTTGGCAATCTCTGCTTTTTTCTGAAAATCTAAATACTTGGCGCGATATTCGATCGCTAATTTGGCTTTGTCTGGAAGCCAGTTAACCAGTTGACCGTATTCGCTCGCTTTGCTGGGTTTGGCTGCGGAAAGAGTGTTGCTTTGCAGAATAGCATCAGAAACGATATAAAAAATAACCGCGAGAATAAAAAGCATCATAAAAACTATAGCTCTTTTGTCTCGCGGTTTTTTCATAGTACGGATTACTGGTTATTTTTTAGGTTCTTCGGGAAATTTTTGTCCAGTAGTCGTGCAGAACTTAGCACCTGGCAAAACTGCTTTTTGGCAAAACTGGCATACTCCGTAAACTTTAAGTTTAGTGCCACAACCACTGCAGTACTCAACACCTGGGCCATATGCGGCAGTGCAAGCATGGCATATATGGCTATCACTGAAGACACGTTGAACAACCGCATCAGCCAGCTTATTGCCATCAACAGTTGGTTTATAGTCTTCAGACTCATTTTTAACGTTCCGTATCGCGCTAAAAAGACGATCTTTAAGGTCTACCGAATCACCGCCCATGGTGCCTCCTCCAACGTAATTTTCGTCGCGGGTGTCACCAAGCCATGAGTCATACAATACATGCAATAACGCATGTCGATCATCAAATTTACCATCACTCCAAACCTTGGCTTTCGCACGGTAATAATAGCTGGCATAATAGTTATTGAAGCCCTCACCACCGCCAGAACGGTCTACTGCCATCTTGAAAAACGGTATCGCTTCTTTGTATTTTGGCGGCTTCATGTGTTGAACCATGACAAAACCAGCATAGAACGGAATTTGAGAGTTACTTTTCAAATGTGGGTTATTACACGCTTTTGTCAGTATCTCAACTGTTTTTTCCGGGTCGGCTATTGAGATCATCAAAGCCCCTTCTTGATAGATTTTACCAAGATTCGGGTCATGAGACATCAAACGTTCCAAACGGCGGCTAACCTCGTCAACATTGCTTTCATCGACAGTGTTGAGTGATCCGAGATAGTTTACAAAAAGCATCCATTCCATGTCGGAAATGAATTTTTGAAATCCACCCAGTGGCATACCGCTAATGGCTTCCTTAGATGGGGCGAGTTCCCTCTGTGTTGTATTTAGCTTTCCCCCGAGAATCCCGGCAACCAAACATGACACAATGATGATTATAATATGAATTACATTTTTCATTTTCAGTTATATCTCCCTGTTACTTATTTAATGTCTTTGCGACTAAAAATTAAACTAGCCAGCGAAGATGCAAATATCGCATAGCAAATACCCCATAACGCTACCATGACAACATATCGCCAGCTTACTGCATTATTGTAGACAGCTTCTGATTTAAAGTTGAATAACTCTAAATCAGGAATGATGC
The DNA here is from genome assembly GCA_002483765.1 of Lentisphaeria bacterium UBA7640. Taxonomy (GTDB): domain Bacteria; phylum Verrucomicrobiota; class Lentisphaeria; order Victivallales; family Victivallaceae; genus UBA7640. The sequence continues at coordinate 8,893 of DLIO01000104.1, forward strand.
CACCATAAATAATGGGCAGGTTGGACAACATACTGGTCGAATGGGCAAACCAGATTACCAAAACAGTAACGATTGGAGCGATGATCTCTGGTAATGCGATTGAGAACAATACAGCAATAGCAGCCATTGGAATCAGTGAAAGAATGATCAGAATATGGTTCTGTAGCATAGCTACTCCGATAGGCTCGCTGAACGAAACATTAAAAATCAGGAATGATCCGATGGCAACTAGTGCACATACGATAGCTCCAATCACGATATAACCGATCATTTTACCGATTAGATAATTGGTTCTTCCGAGCGGCTTGGAGAGCATGGTTGAAGCCACTCCTTCTTTTAGTTCCTTAGGAATTTCAAAGGTCAGTGAAATTATGACCAATACTCCAGTTATGGTGTTGAGAAATAGGGAAGCGTCAACTAAAAGCTCCTTGTGTAGGCCAAGCGACAAGACATCATAGTTTAATGCACTTGCGATCAGAACCCATACACAGAATACTAGAAAATAGACGACTTTCAGACGTAGAACATTTTTCCATGTACTACCGGCAATTGCGATGATCTCATTCATGTTTGATCAACCTCATTTTGTTTTTTTGTTTTATGGACGAATGATAAACTTGCTTATCAGCGGTTAAAAGTTAGCTATAGCATTTGCGAGGTGAATTATGCTTTGTTTTTTTGCGAAGGGTGGAAGTACATATTTTTTATTATGTGACATACCAGCGACGTGAAAAACATTCACAAGAACCACGGAAATATTAAAGATTATTTTAACGGCTATTTATAAACAAAATACCATGATTGCTAAACTTTGCAACTACTTGTTGCGTGACTAGACGGCACCATCTCCCTTGATTATTCTGAAGAAAAATTCTTCAAGTTTTTCGTGCGATGCGGAAATTTCGATTGCTTGTGGGAATTTTTTTGTGGCATCCTCCAGTTTTATTTTTATTTCATTACTATTATCAAAGGTAAGTACCCATGATCCATCATCGCGACGCGAAGTGGCGATGGCGATAGTAACTAATTCTTTCAGAGCTTCATCATTTTCAGGAGCAATGATCGCTTTGGTTCCTGATGCTGTCAATAGTTCATCAATCCGGCCTGCACAGAGCATTTTACCTTTATCTAAAATCGCAATATGATCACAAATTTCTTCGACGTCGGAAAGAATGTGACTACTAAAAAAAACGCTAGTTCCTTTAGCTTGTTCGCCAAGAATAATTTGCTTAAATTCTTGTCTGCCGTATGGATCAAGTCCCAGCAGTGGTTCGTCGAGGATCAATAATTTGGGTTCGTTTAAAATAGCTTGAGCAACGCCGATACGCTGCAGCATTCCACGTGAGAACGAACCTATTTTATCACGCGAATGTCGAGACATTTTTACAGTTTCCAACACAGTTTCAATACGGTTAACGCGGAGATCTGAAGGTATTTTTAACAGTTTCGCACAGATATTCAGGAACTCAAAAGCAGTAAGCTGTGGACTGAAGGCTGGTGAGTCTGGGAGGAAGCCAATCAGTCCTTTGACCTCTACGTCATACGAAGGACGCCCCAATACCGTGGCACTACCGCTCGACGCCTTGATTAAATCCATTAAAATTTTAATGGTTGTGGTTTTGCCTGCGCCATTGGGGCCTAAAAAACCATAGACAGAGCCTTTGGGAACAGTGATAGTGAGAGAATCGAGCGCGTGAGTTTTCGGCTTAAAAAGGCGCTTATAAACTTTGGAAAGATTATTGGTTTTAATTACTGCTTCCATTCCCATAACATCACCTAGTTACGATTAAGGTTAAACTCGTGCTCATAATTTTGCTACTATTAATAAGATGAATCATAAATCTATAAAAGCAAATAATTATCGCACTTTTTTTTAGAGCTCACTGAATATTTATGTGTCGTATCACAAACACTTCACTAACGTTGGGGAACAAATATTATTTTATACAGCTCGTTAATATAGAAATGTAGGATTAAAGAACTATTTTAATATTTTATCTGGAGAGGATATATCAAAATCATAGAAATCTCAACTTGGAGTGTGAAATGGCAAAAAAAATTAAGATAGTCATTGTTGGTTATGGCAATGTAGGGCGCGGTGTTCGTACCGTAATTGAGGCTACCCAAGACATGGAGTTATGCGGCATTGTTAGCCGCGGCGTTCCACGCGTTAAAAAAGAGGTCGGCGAGGATATTCCCGTTATGAATGTGGCGGATATCGAGTTATGGATACGTGAATTGCAACCGGATGTAGCCATCCTTTGTGGCGGTTCGAGTACGGATTTACCTGTCCAAGGACCAGAACTGGCGGCTCATTTATCGACGGTGGATAGTTTTGACAATCACGGCGAAATCGCTAATTATTTCACGAAGATGAACGAAACTGCTAAGAAAGCTCATACCATCGCAGTGGTTTCTACTGGTTGGGATCCTGGTATTTTTTCATTGGAACGTGTTTTGGCCTCATCATTTTTACCTGACGCGAAGGCCTACGGCTTTTATGGTTTAGATGAGTCAGGAGGGTTAAGCATGGGCCATTCCGACGCAATAAGGCGGATTCCTGGGGTAAAGGATGCTCGACAATATACTCATGCTAAGCCAACTACGGTGGACAAAGTCCGCTCTGGAGAAAATCCAACGTTGAGTCCGGGAGATATGCATTGGCGAGAATGTTTTATTGTGCTTGAAGACGGGGCCGATGCGAGTGCCGTTGAACAGACGGTCAAAAACATGCCCAACTATTTTGCTCCGTTTCAGACGGTAGTCAATTTTATCAGCCAAGAGGAGTTAGACCGTGATTTTTCAGGATTACCGCATGGTGGTTGCGTAATTGCAGCGGGGACCGCCGCCGATGGTAGTTCTTCGAAAATCGAATATCATTGTAGTTGGGGAAGCAATCCTGTTGCCACCGCTAGCGTACTAGTTGCTCATGCTCGCGCAGTTATGAGGTTAAAGAACGAAGGAAAATCTGGAGCGTTTACTATTCTAGACATCCCTCCAGCATACCTTTCAGCGTTTTCGCAAGAAGAATTATTGAAAAAATTCATGTAAAATCATTTTAGGAGTTAATAACTATGAAGAAGCTGATCCAAAAAACTTTTGTATGTTTGATGCTGTTAACAGGAATGTTTATTCATGCAGAAAACATTCCAGAAAGTCCCACTGAACAACGCGATTTACCGCCGCCAGTTGTAACCAAAGCTCCACGTGCGCACGATCGTCAACACTGGCAAATACTTGGTTGGGGTGTTTGGTTCGGAATTCCAAGAAAAGTTCATCGTAAAAATGTTCAAGGCGTTAAGTTGGGATTGCCGGTTTCTTCTGGACGTTCTATTGTTCATGGTTTGGAACTGGCAGCTTTCTGCGCAGCTACCGATGATGTCTTTGGTATGCAACTGGCGCCAGTAAATGTGGCAAAGCGGATGAATGGCTTTCAATGGGCATTAGTTAATCTTGCAGAAAAACATTCTACAGTTTTTCAACTTGGGCTGACTAATATTGCGGTTGGTGGTATTCAGATTGGCTTAGTAAATGTTGCCGATCACGCCAGCTTCCAACTTGGGCTGTTGAATTTTAATCCTCAAGGTTGGCTGACTTTTTTCCCATTTTTCAATTTTTCGCACTGATAATTATGGGCAAAGAGATCGAACATAAATTTCTGGTGAAAAATGATCAGTGGCGTAATCAGGTATCAGGGTTTGTAGCTATCCGACAAGCATATATTCGAACAAAACGTCAGCTATCTACTGTACGCGTTCGTATTGCAGGAAAACAGAGCTGGGTGACCTTTAAATGCGCCACCTCTGGCATTACTCGTGATGAGTACGAATATCCGATACCACTAAATGAGGCTTTAGAGATGCTAAAAAATCTCTGTGATACAGAAATAATCGTTAAAACCCGTTACTTTGTAAAATATGATGACAAACAGTGGGTGGTCGATATTTTTGAAGGACGCAATGCCGGCTTAACTATTGCAGAACTTGAGGTGGCCTCAGAACAAGAAAGTTTTTCCATTCCACCATGGCTTGGTGCCGATGTAACATCAGATCATCGATATAGTAATTGGGCTCTGGCGATTACCCCTTATAGCGAATGGCCTGTACAGGGCACAAATGATATTTCTTGATCACTGAATGCCGAAATGTGCTATTTTATACGCAAAATCGTGAAATTCACTATTAAAGAATCGTGCGATATTTTTGGTTGCGCCCCCACTACTTGAGGTGGTAGGTACAGAGCCACAAAAAAACATGACTTTTATCTGATGATGACATTCCGAAACAGACGACGCATCCTGTAATAAATCGGATGCGTTCGTCATATCGGAATAGTTTTCTATTTGGCGTATTCTACGGAACGGGTTTCGCGAATAATAGTTACTTTGATTTGTCCTGGATAATTCATCTCTTTTTCGATACGTTGGCAGATGTCTCTTGCTAACATCTGGGCATCGCCTTCACGAATTGACTCAGGAGTCACCACTACGCGAACTTCACGCCCGGCTTGGAGCGCAAAGCAACTCTCGACACCGTTAAAGCTTGTTGCTATACTTTCAAGCTGCTCCAGCCTCTTGAGATAGAGTTCGGTCGTTTCACTGCGCGCTCCGGGCCGTGATGCACTCAAAGTATCACATGCCATAATCAATACATCATAAAGGCTTTGAGGCTCAACTTCGCCGTGATGCGCGGCAACCGCATGAATTACATCCTTGGCTTCATTGTGTTTGCGTAAAATATCAGCGCCGATGGCAGCATGCGAACCTTCAACTTCATGATCAACAGCTTTGCCAAGGTCATGAAACAGACCAATGCGTTTGGCTTTTTGTTCATCCAATCCCAACTCTGAGGCAATCATGCCCATAAAGTACGATGCTTCCAGTGAATGTTGCAAAACATTCTGTGAAAAACTGTAACGATACTTAAGCCGTCCCAATAACTTTAGCACATGTGGGGCAACGCCTTGAATGCCAGCCTCAAGTACGGCTGCTTCGCCAGCGGAAAATAGTTCTTCGTCAAGTTCTGTTGCAACTTTTTTCGCCATCTCTTCAATTCGGGTTGGATGGATACGGCCGTCGACGATCAATCGTTCCAACACTTGACGTGCAATCTCTTTCCGCACTGGATCAAAGCATGAGATCACGACTGCTTCAGGAGTATCATCAATCAAGATGCTGACCCCGGTAGCCGCTTCGAGGGCACGAATATTGCGGCCTTCACGACCAATAATACGGCCTTTCATTTCATCATTAGGCAGTGGAATAGTTGCTGTCGTGCGCTCATAAGTGCAATCTGAAGCATAGCGTTGAATGGCATAAGTGAGAATACGTCGCGCCTCTCGTTCGGCTCTTTGTTTGGTCTCTTCTAATAAGTTACGAACCATCAATCCAGACTCATTTTGGACTTCATTTTTCAGTTTTTCCAGTAGTATATTTCTGGCTTCTTCACGGTTCATGGCAGCAATGCGTTCTAACTCATCAATTTGTCGCCCAATTTTTTGTTGCAATTCCAATTCACGCTGATTCAGGCGCTCCTTAGTTGCATCCATATCATGTTCTTTTTTCTCAAAAGAAAGGATTTTGTTGTCAAGCAGATCAGACTTCTTTTCTAATGTCTCTTCGCGCGATGCCAATCTTTTTTCGATTACCAATTGCTCCTTACGCCTTTCGCGTATCTCTTCATCGGCCTCTTCTTTGATTTTAAGCAATTCGCTTTTAGCGGTAACTTTTGCTTCTCGTTGAATGTGTTCAGCTTCTTTTTCTGCTTCCAGACGTATTCTGTTGGCAATATTAAGCGCTGAAGACTTCCGCGTTACCATCAATGCAGTCATAATTGCTGACACCAAAATACCGCCTGCAATAATTCCCATGCAAACGGCAAAAACAGTTTCATAGTTCATATCCCGTTCTCTCCTTCATTCTTTAATTTAATAATTCCATTTTCAGTTATGGCGCTGTCTAGCGGTTCGTCATGAAGACGGTTATCAACCTCAGCAACCTCCTGAAATCCATAAAAAATCCCGATTTTACCACCAGCTTCTTCTTTGAGTAACCGGTCGTAAACTCCCTTACCACGCCCTAATCGAAACCCGCGGCGGTCAAAAGCCACTCCAGGAATCAGCCACAGCATGTTTTGTCTTTGCATCGCAGGAGTCATTGATAAGCTTTCTTTTGGCTCCATCAAGCCATATTTGCCACAAATCGTATCCTGCAACGGATCGCGAATTTCAACCATTTCATATTCCACGTCACTGTCGCGGCAGCAACGCGGTACAAATACTTTTTTCCCGCTATTCAGGCAAAATGTCAGCGTTTCGTTGAGACATGGCTCAGTGCCATCGCTCAAATAAACTGCGACCATAGTCGCAGTTTTGAGTTGCTGCAAGGATTTCAGTACGAAATTAATCGCTTCATCCGCTTTTTCCCTGAATCCAGGGTCTAGGTTTCGGCGGAGCTCCAACATGTTACGACGCATCGCTGCTTTCGACATATTATTGTTCCTCCGCAGACAGTGGAGACTGATTCCTAGCGTTACGCCAGTAATCAATGCGCTGTCTGATCTTTTCTTCATATCCAAGAGCGCCCGGACGGTAATAACCCTTCGGGACGCCCATGTATTCCTGAGCTACAAAATGTCCGTCAAATGAATGTGGATATTTGTAACTCTCAGATTCTTTTTGCATTTTTCGCGCTCCATTGGAATTGGGATCGCGTAAATGTATGGGGATTGCTTGCACGCGTTCGTTTTCAACATCGTCCAGCGCTTCCCCGATTGCTAAATATGACGCATTACTTTTCGGTGCGGTGGCACAGTATGTAACCGCGTGTGATAAAATTATTCTGGCTTCAGGCATACCGATCATGTCGACCGCTTGCATCGCAGATACCGCCAATTGTAGTGCTCGGGGATCGGCATTGCCGATATCTTCCGATGCAAAAATCACGATTCGGCGTGCGATAAAACGAATATCCTCGCCAGCGTGAAGCATTTTAGCTAGCCAGTATACGGCTGCATCTGCGTCGCTACCGCGCATGCTTTTGATAAATGCGCTGGCAGTGTCATAATGGCCATCGTCGCCATAATTTATAAATTTTCGTTGAACCGATTCTCCAGCCTCTTTTCTACCGATAGAAATTATGCCAGAACTGTCCGGATCAGTCGTTAAAATCGCTAGTTCCAGTGCATTCAATGCCCGGCGGGCGTCGCCTTCGCAGACCGTGCTTAAAAAATCAAACGCTTCATCAGAGACTACAACTTTTTTATCAAGAAAGCCCCTAGAGTCGGTCAAAGTTCGCTCTAGAAGTATGCGAACATCTTCAGGTTTCAGACCTTCCAGTTGAAATGCTAAAGAGCGTGACAATAACGCCCCAATAATGTAAAATTGCGGATTGTGAGTTGTTGCCCCGATCAAACGGATATTGCCATTCTCGACATCAGCTAATAATGAATCTTGCTGGCTCTTGGAAAAACGGTGTAACTCGTCGACAAAAATAATAGTTCGACGCCCGTTAATGCTTTTTCGTGTAACTGCGTGTGCGATCTCTTTGCGGAGATCGGCGACGGTTGAAGTCACGCCAGATAAACGAACGAATTCGCTATCAGTGCGTAGTGCAATTAGTTCCGCTAGACTAGTTTTTCCAGTACCAGGTGGCCCCGATAAAATAATGGAGGCAAAGCGATCGGCATCAATGGCACGGCGTAATAATTTCCCAGGAGTGAGCAGGTGCTGTTGCCCGGCGTATTCTTCAAGATTACGCGGACGCATTCTCGCTGCCAGCGGTAAATCCGCCGAAAACGAGGATGAAGTTTTTGTTATGGTTTGCGAAGAATTCTTATTCTCCGCCAAAGCCATACCGAGTTTTAATTGTTCCATTGCTCATTCCAAATTCATGGAATGCTAACAATTAATTATCTTTGCATTGAATTATTGAATATAAGCGATGAAGCAGGAGTTTTTCATAATCCTTCTGCAACAAATCGATGAACCGTCTCCAGCCGTCTTGCCGTTTCGAATATATTTCTCATAGTTGAGCATAGAATCTCTCCAGCTAAAATAAACTTTAATCAATGATTTCATAATAATTAATTCAGGCATTCCGTAATACCAAAAATTCATATATAATGCGTACTTCAAAATCAGCATTGCTAAACTTTGAAACGTCTAATAAACTAAATATAACCTGATACTAGCATTTTCTCCAGCCCAATTGTTTATTTTAATCAAAATTGTTGAAATAACTCTTCATAAAGCCAAGTATGCGACATCTATAGTAGCATGATAACACTTTTTGAGAAACCTATGTCGGTCAAAAGTTTGAAGCATAATAGATTTGGCAGTATATTCTGTTACAAATAATAATCTCAGGATAAAGATGAAGCAAAACGATAAAATTAACGGCAAAAAAATATTGGTGACCGGTGGAGCCGGATTTATCGGATCGAATTTAATTGAAGCACTACTGTCGCAAAATAATCAGGTGACCTGTCTTGATAATTTCTCTACAGGTTTTCGACAAAACATAGAGCCTTTTTTAAACAATGCTGATTTTCGCTTAATTGAAGGTGATATTCGCGAACGCGAAACTTGTGCGACAGCGTGTGATGGCGTTGACTATGTATTGCATCAAGCAGCGCTTGGCTCAGTACCGCGTTCACTTAAAGACCCCGTTACTACTATTGAGGTCAATATTGGTGGATTTACCCAAATGCTTTGGGCTGCGAAAAATGCTGGAGTAAAACGCTTTGTTTATGCCGCTAGTTCGTCAACTTATGGCGATAGTACCGAGTTGCCCAAACGTGAAAATTGCATCGGTAAACCACTTTCACCCTATGCGGTTAGCAAATACGTCGACGAACTAATTGCCGAAAACTTCAGCTCAGTTTATGGTATAAAAACGATTGGTTTGCGCTATTTCAATGTTTTCGGTCGCCGACAATCGCCGGCAGGAGCTTATGCAGCGGTGATTCCATTGTTCGCCGCAGCGTTGCTTAATCATCAATCGCCCAAAATTAACGGCGACGGCAGTTATTCGCGCGACTTCACCTACATTGATAATGTTATTCAGGCCAATCAGTTGGCCGCACTGACTGAAAACCCGAAAGCGTTGAATACGGTCTATAATGTGGCATTCGGTGAACAGCATTCACTTAATGACCTATTTGAATTGTTACGCAATCATCTGAGTGTTTTCGATTCTAAAATAGCTGAAGTTCAAGCTGAATATGTAGAAAATCGACTCGGTGACATTCCCCATTCTCTAGCCGATATCTCCAAGGCGCGTAAGTTACTTGGTTATAATCCTCAATTTGATTTTAAATCTGGGCTCGCAGAAGCCTCGAATTGGTATGTGAAAACCTTATGCCCGACTGGATAGAAATTAATAAAGATCCGAAGCATATTGCTCACGAACGCCAAAAAGCTCGTGAGATGCGTTCAACTCAGTGGTGGCTCGCGCAACTGCAAAAAGGAATTTGTCACTATTGTGGTGAAAAATTCCCGTCCGACCAATTAACTATGGACCATATCGTTCCAGTTTCGCGTGGCGGACGCAGTAACAAAGCTAATATTGTTCCATGTTGTAAAGAATGTAACAATGATAAGAAATATTTAACTCCGGCAGAACTCATTTTACGCCGGCTCGAAAATGAAGAAAACAACGAAAGGTAAAAAGTCATGAAACAAATCACCCTCGGAATTCCGAAAGGCAGTCTCGAACAATCAACCGTAAAAATGTTTGCTAAAGCTGGATATTCTATCTCTATCAGTTCACGCTCCTATTTTCCATCAATTGATGATGACGAAATTGAATGCATGTTGATTCGTGCGCAAGAGATGTCACGTTACGTCGAAAAAGGGATTTTAGACTGTGGACTAACCGGTCATGACTGGATTGAGGAAAATGGCTCCGACGTCACTGAGGTTTGCGAGTTAGTTTACGGCAAAGTCGGACGCCGGCCCCTGCGCTGGGTGTTGGCTGTGCCTAATGATTCCGCTATAAAATGCGCGGCAGATTTAGAAGGCAAACTGATTGCGACTGAAGCCGTCGGCATGACCAAACGTTACCTTGCCAAACATGGCGTTAATGCCAATGTTGAATTCAGTTGGGGCGCAACTGAAGTAAAACCACCACGACTGGCTGACGCCATCGTTGAGATTACCGAAACTGGTTCATCATTAAAAGCAAATAACTTGAAAATAATTGATAATCTTTGTGAATCTACTACCCGTTTTATCGCCAATAATGAAGCAATGAAGGATGAATTCAAAAGAAAGAAAATTGAAGACATCGGCATGCTTTTACAAGCGGTCTTGGCTGCCGAATACAAAGTTGGTTTGATGCTTAACGTGCGCGAAGAAAACCTCGACGCTGTATTAAGTAAACTTCCTGCGCTCGAAGGCCCTACTGTCGCCAAATTGGCTGAACCCAAATGGAATGCCATCAATACCATCATTGACAGTTCTGCAGTCCGCGATCTAATCCCGCAACTTCGGGCAGCCGGCGCTCACGGTATCGTCGAATACCCATTAAATAAAATAGTTTATTAAACCTACACGGCTAAAAATGGCTAAGAAATCTAAAAATTCTAAATGCAAGGAACAACGGTCAAAACAGCAAGATACTGACAGTTTGTTCAGCAAAGAAACGCCATCAAGAAGTAGAGAAATAGTTCTTTTAGGCGGAACTGTTCATGAGGAAATTTACGGGAAATCATTTTCTGAAATTTTTAATGGTGCCGATGATGACGAGAAAAAAGAGGCGATCCGGACGATCAAGATGTGTGAAGCTGGATGTAGAATTGCCCTTTATGCCGGATCCTACAGTGAAGCATTGAAAACGATTCTCGAAATTAATACCAGCGGCGATCTTCTGAACCCAGTACCAGGAAGGGTGATGGCGAAAGTGATTTTCTTCTTAGTCATGAAAAAAATATTCAACGAACCGTATGAATTAGACCTGTTATTTGAAGAAGCTGAAATCGCAATGTCAGCCGATGAGATCGCTATATTTAGACAAGGGCGGTAAATAAATCTATTAACCATTTTTGTTCAGTTTTTTTGGATTCTCTGTCCAGTTCTAGCGTTCTTTTTGAAAACTCATAATGTTCGTTTGAACCAATTTTCATAGTCATTTGATCGCCTCCTCTGTCTCGACCTTTCCAAACTTATCAAGCACACTATATAATTGTTTTGAAGGGCTTCTATAGAGGTGTAGCAAAAATAAGATGAAAGGACAAACAATTTGAGCCTAAATCAGGTTACGATGTGCCAAATGGCAGTTACAATTGTCGTAAAAAGGTATAAGTTATTTTGGGGCGACTTCTAATACAGAAATTTGAAATGATTTTTCATAGTGATATATTCAGAAAATAAATACCTTACACTAGGAACGCTATGTTGATTAATATTGCCGCTAAAAAAATATTGCAGGATTATCATGCGATATTACATAAACTAGTTGGGATTCCTATTGATCTGGTTTCTGCAACTGGTGAAGTGATGACCCTGTGTCCGTCTGAACATTATAATCCGTTTTGCCATTATATTAGAAGTTGTTCTCGCGGAGAAAATGCCTGCACTAGTTCTGACGGCGAAAATTGCGACAAGGCTAAAGCCACGGGAAAAAGCGTTATTTATGAATGTCATGCCGGATTGATTGATATTGTTGTTCCTTTATTTGTCAATGACCGATACATGGGATGTTTGACTACTGGACAGATACTCAGGAAAAAACCTACCCAAAAATCTTTCCGCGAACTCAAAGAAAAAATAAAAGCATTTGACTTGGATGAAGATAAGCTTAAAGAATACTATTTCAATACCATCGTTATGTCCGAGAAACAAATTGAGGCTCTGGTTGATCTGTTATCCTTAATTAGCAGTTATATTCTAGAAAGTGAAAATAAATTGCTTTTTTTAGAATCTATTAATGAAAAAAAGAAGACATTGGGGGCTCGACAGTATATAGAGCAAAACTATAAAAAGAAATTGACTATTGACAATATTGCCAGTGCGGTCTTTCTGAGTCCAAGCCATTTTAGTCATATCTTTAAAGAGGAAGTCGGGACTAGTCCGATCAATTATTTAAACCGTTTTCGAGTAGATAGAGCAAAAGAAATATTAAAAAATTCTAATACCAGTATTACCGAAATCTCTCATAGCGTCGGTTTTCAAAGCTTACCACATTTTAATCGTATTTTTAAAAATATCGCTAAAATATCTCCTGGATTATATCGAAAAAGCAAGAAACGTTAAAAACAAAGCTGAATAAGTGTAGCCGTTTGCTGTCTTTTAAACTATACTATCCTCAAGTAAAAAATGAGGAGATAGTTTTTAGTTATGAATAAATCCATTTTAGTAATCGCTGCGCATCTTGATGATTCAATAATAGCAGTCGGCGGCATTATAAGTAAATTTGTTAAAAACGACTATGAAGTAAATGTGGTTTGTTTTGGCAACGGCGATGAAGCGTTTACTACTCAGGGCGGGCGTGAAGAAGCTATTATCAAATTTAAGCGTGAAGGTGCGGAAGCCCATGAACTTCTCGGGGTCACAAGTTTTGAATGCTTTGACGTTCCAGATTTTGGAGTACAACAAAATCGCGATGCTTATCGTCAATGCATCCGCTCAATTCGTAAATATAAACCATCGATAGTTATAGGTCATTACTGGGCTGAGTACTTTCAACATCATGAAATGGCCACTCAAGCTCGCGACGCATGGTTCCAAGCTGGTTGGGATTGCAGCGCTGACCTTGGCGCCCCGTGGACTGCTGAAAAATATTACCATTATGAAGTTTTACATGATTTACCGGAACCAACTCATCTAATCGATGTTTCTGATACCTTTGAGAATAAAATGGCCGCATTTAAGAAATTCGCTACTGCTGAGGAACATCTCGGTTCGCTGGCTGAGCAACTAAGAGCCAGAGCCCGGCATCATGGCAGTAAAATTGGGGTAAAATACGCTGAGGCATTGAAACAGTCATTTTTTACCCCGCAAAAAATTAGTGTAATAAAGGATTTATTCTAATGAAAAATCTTTGGTCATTTACAGTTGATGATATTGGTCTGGATGGTTATTCGACCGAAAAACAACTGAATAATATCTTGGATTTTTGCGATGAGCATAAAATGAAAATTACGCTATTTGTGGTGCCGGAATCTGACGACAAAAGAATGGATAAACGCTTGGGGTATGTCTCAATCTTGCGTGACGCAATTAAGCGAGGGCATGAAGTCGCACAGCATGGTGTTAAACATGAGCGCTTTGAGATTGGTATCCCGCCAGAAATGATTATGATGTTACCGCACGAGGGACCTGCTCGAAAATTTTTGGCGGAAAACCGTGACCAATTAACGGACGAACACACTATTGAAAAAATATGTAAAAAACTACGGCTTGGGCGGACGATTATTGAAGATACAATTGGAGAGCCCGTTCAAGGGTTTCGTTCTCCGGCGCTCCAGGCTTGTGAAAACATGTTTATAGCTCTGGTAGAAGAAAACTATAAATATGATAGTTCGACATATCTACAGAAGGCTGGTTGGGATTTGTTAAATGGTATTAAGAGCAAACCTCAAAAAATAACTAGGGAAAGCTTTAACTCTCTCCAAAAATCAAAAATAATGAGGGAATTTCCGTTGACAACGGATTACACGTGGTATTTGAAAAAAGAAAATTTCGATGAAGCCTTAAAGTTGGCGATGCATGATTATGAAGCGTGTATAATGGCACAAATTCCTTTTGTTCCACTTTGTCATGTCGGTCCAATCCATGAAGGCGATGATGGTCTGGGCTTTGAATTATATCGCAGACTTTTAAGCAATATTAATGCAAAGAGCTTAACTCTTTTAGAAATTAGTGAGGTGTTTTAGATGTTGGGAAATAATAATATTAATAATGAAAGTAAAATGAAAATTACTTCTTTTGAGTCCGCGGAATGCGGGGCATTTGGCGATGTCCTTAATAAAAAACCGAGTAACGGAAAGATTAAGATCGGGCTACTTGGGTTAGGTTACTTCGAATACTGGCGTATGTATCCGCAGATGAAAGAAATAGTAACGAAGGATTTGACAGGGGTCTATCAAAAACTAACCGATACTCTTGACGACTTCAAAATTATTTATCCAGGCATGGTTGATACCCTTGACCGAGCGGAAGAAGCCGGAGCTGAATTTGCTCGGGAACACGTTGATTTACTGATTATAGTAGAAGGAACATATATTCCTGATTTCATCACGGTTCACGCGATTAATCGCTGTGGCACCAATCCGCAACTGATTCTATTTAATTCTCAAACTGGCTACGATGTTTCGCCCACCGACGACTATGTGGCGACGATGCGCAACAGTGCATTGATTGGCATTTCCCAATTAACGGGTTCATTCAATAAAATGAAACGTGATTACGAGGTTGTTGTTGGTGAAATCAATGATCCACGCCCTTATCGCGAAATCAAAAGCATTGCTAAAGCCTATAGAAGTGTTAAAAAGTTAAAAAGTAGCACCTATGGCTTAATTGGGCATGTGTTCAGAGGCATGTATGACCTGGAGTTTGATACCGCAAAAGTAAAAGGTTTTTTAGGTCCAGACGTCATGGCCATTCAAGCTGAACAGTTGGTTGCGATATGGAAAGATATAAGCAGTGACGAAGTCGATGACGAAGCTGAAAAATTATTCAAGCGTTTTAAGCATAAAAAAATTGAAATTGATGATGTGAAGCGTTCCTGCCGTGTTGGGTTGGCGATGAAAAAGATATACAGCAAATATCAACTTGGCGGACTTTGTTTTTTGGGACAGCACTATATAGAAAAAATGACCGGCGCTCCGGCGCGTATGGGTGCATCATTGATGATGGAGCAAGATCATGCAATGGTTGCCTGCGAAGGTGATATTGGTGGTTTGGTTATGATGCAACTCCTCTATGATTTTACCGGTAATATACCGTTCCATGCAGAATGGGGACAGTTTGATCGTAAACACAATGCGATATTCCTGCTTGGTCACGGTATTGCATCTTCCGAGTTGGGGCTTAATCCAACTTTGACCTGTTCGCCAGAAGAATGGGGTTTTAAGGGCAACGGCTTGAATTATGAAATGATTATGAAGCCTGGGCCGGTAACCATGGGACATTTTTTGAATACTGGTGATAGCTGGCAAATGTTTATTTCTGAAGGTGAGGCAATAGATTTTCCATGTTTACCCTGTGACGAAATTCATGCGATGATCAGAGTTGAAACGCCGGTTGAAGAATATGTTAAAAGAGTTCTTGAAAAAGGCGTAGCGCATCATTTGGTTGTAGCACATGGAAGCGTAACCGATGAACTTAAAAAAGTCGCTAAATTTATGAGAATCGAACACGAAGTAATAAAATAGGAGTTTTTATCATGACGAAAATACCACAAGTTGAATTTGAACAAAGAATTGCCAGAATTCAGGAAGAGCTAAAAAAGAAATGGAATTGACATGAGCCTATTGACTGAAAAATTACGCGTATTCCATCGGATTGCTGCTGGAGGAAATGTCCATATCTTGGCGTTGGGTTCTTCTAATACCGAACATTTCATGGTGGGGGCTCATTGGTTTGATTATGTCCAACTTGGATTTATGCACAAATTCCGGCGTTGGGATCATGAAACGAGTCATGTTGACAATCCCGCATTATGCCTCAATGCCGGAACCAGCAACAATACCACAGGAGAACTACTGGCCCGTTTTGATCGTGATGTGGCACCGTTCCGACCAGATTTAATAATTCTTACTGCTGGTATTAATGATGCTAATCCTGCACGACAAGTTCCGTTGGATAAATTCCGTGCGAATCTAATCGAATTGCGAGAGCGTACAAACGCTTTGGGCGGAGACATATTGTTTCAAACTTATTACTCTTGTGACATGGAACGGTTAGCAGTCAATCATCCTGATTGGGCTGTCAATTATATCCCGTATATGCAAATCGTTCGCGAGACAGCTGGGGAATATTTAAATGATAATTTTATCCGTTGGGAACGATTACGCCGATACGATGTCACCGCTTTTCGTCTTTTAATGCGCGATGACTTGCATTTAAACCCGGTCGGAAATGCAGTGGTCGGTCTCGATCTCATTCGCGCACTCGACTTAACATTACCGGAAGAAAATTTACCATGGATCCGCGATGGTGTTTTTGCCCGGCTCACAATGGACATATTAGAAACTAAGGAGAAAATGGAAAAATGAACATCATCATTTCTGAAAATGAATTCAAGGAACGCATCAAAAAAATCCAAACAGAACTGGAAAGGCGCAACTTGAATGCTTTAATGGTTTACGGAGACGAATACCGTAAGGAAAACTTACGTTACGTCTCTAATTTTTGGCCGATATTCGAACGTGCCGCGTGTTTTATTCCGCGGGTAGGGAATCCTATTTTAGCTGGAGCTCCGGAAGGGGAAATTTATGCTCGGGAGATGTCTGCATGGAAAGATGTCAGAAACGTAAAGGAATTTGCTTGCGTATCAGTGCCCGAAGATATTGATTATCCGCTGGCGTCGTTTTCATCGTTCACAGAAATTTTAGATGAAGTTCTTAGTGGCGGGAAAAAGTTAGCAATTGTTGGCTTATGGGATATTGCAGCTCCAATTATGGAACGGCTTAAGAGTTCAGGAAAAAATATAGAAATCTCTGATGGCTCACAAATAATTAATGATCTTCGCATCATTAAAACCCCTGCCGAAATAGCTTGTTTGCGTGAAGCTGGACGTCAAGCCTGTATCGGTTACAAAGCCTTAATGAAGATCGCGATTCCTGGCAACACCGAAGTGATGGCCGCTGGCGCAGCAGAGGGTGCCGCTCGCATGGCTGGCGCTGAAGATATTAACTTTACTGTTTTTGGTAGTGGAGAACGTGCCGCGACAGTTATTGGTCGTGCCACTAATAAAATCATTGAGGATGGTGATATGATAATGTCGGCCTTAGCAGTGCAGTATCAAGGCTATGTCGCAACGGTCGAATACCCTTTTGTTGCAGGTAAAGCAACTGACGGGCAGAAACGTTTCTTAAACGCTCTGTTTGAAGCAGCTGAAGTCCAGCAGAACTATTTGCGTGAAGGTGTTATTGCTGGTGAAATGGTGCGCGCAGTTCAAAAGATATTTAAGAAACACAATCTTTCTGAATACGATGTATATCCGCCGATGCATGGAATTGGTTTAGCGGAAGCCGAATCGCCATATCCAGATGAGGATGCGACATATCCATTGAGGGCTGGGATGTGTGTAAATTCAGATATTAGTTTGTTTGGACATCCGGACGGCTCAAACCGTATTGAAGAAGGTTTCGTTATCACAAAGGGCGCGCCTGAATCGTTGACCCCAACCATTAGAGAACTTGTAGCAAAAGGAATTTAATTATGAGTGGTGGCGCAAAGACTTGGTATTTCCCAGATGGTTATTTGCCAGAAAAGAACAGTGATGGCGCGATGGAGGCACACGAAGCATTAATGTTGTTCAACACAAAAAAGCAGGAAGCGGAAGTCTTGATCGATATTTATTTTTCAGACCGTGAACCGGTGAAAGATATATCAATAAAAATTGGAGCCGAACGTATTAAAACGCTACGTTTGGACAATCCTGATGACATTGGAGGGCTTGCTATTCCAATATTGACTCAGTATTCTATCAGAGTACGTTCAAACGTAAATCTCGTCGCGCAATTTGGGCGACTGGACACCACGCAAAACAATATGGCATATTACGGCTGTATTGGATATAGTGAATAATCGCAAAAAAACAGGATACGTTAAAGATAAAACAGTATTGGTGTTGTTAAAATATTTAAATGCGCTATAATTGTTATATAATTATAAGTATAAGTATAAGCACAGTTTTGATATATAATACAGGAGGTAAACGAAGCTTATTAGAAACGAACACTTACAAGAAGCGCCTTATCTGAACCTTGGGGATAGCATGATTTAGAAACCGCTTTAGGCATGCAGGTCTGGTAAACTGTGATTTTCCAGGAGAATTAATTTTCAAAACCAAACTATTACGTCTTATGAAAACACGAAAGGGAAAATAATGAAAAAGAAAATATCATTAATTGTTTTGTTGTCTGCCATAACTTTATCTATGAGTTCGTTTGGCGCTAAGGCTGTACGAACCGATACAGTCCCAGTAATTGATGGGAAATTAACCGAAGAATGTTGGGAAAAGGCTATCCCCATTAATGACTTTAGAGTAATCAATTCAGAAGAAAAAGCCCAATATAAAACTACAGCGCGGATATTGTATAACCTAGATGGTCTCTATTTTGGTGTAAAATGCTTACGCAAAGACATGAAAACGATATTAACGGAGAAACGAGAGCGAGACGGTACTGTTTATCGAGATGAGAGCATTGAAATAATGCTTGACACCAATCAAGACCAACAAACATATTACCATTTCGTTGTTAACGCATCAGGCAGTATTTTTGATCGTGTTTGTGACCAAGGCGGTTTTGCTGGGAACTCTAAATGGGATGGAGCGGTCAAAGCGGCTACGTATTGTGGTTCTGATTTTTGGTCATGTGAAATTTTTATTCCTTTTTACACCCTTCAAATCACTCCAGAAGTTGGAGCCACTTGGCGGTTAAATATCGGGCGTAGTGCGAAAAATCCAGAAGAACTTTCCGCAATATCCACAGATGGAACGTTTAACATAGCAGGAAGCTTTGCTACTCTTACTGATCTTAACGCTGATTTTTCTAAATATTGCTGGGTACTAGAGAAACCAACTTCAGACACAATGGTGAGAGCTGGGAAGCTGGACTTAAAATTAAACTCTAGAATAACTAACAATACTGGAGGCAAAAAGCTTCTGAGTGTTGAATGTATGCTAATAACTCACATTTCGGGGTTCGTT
>DLIO01000062.1 GCA_002483765.1 Lentisphaeria bacterium UBA7640
TTCATGTTCATTCGGAATTGCTGAGTTAAATGATACCTTGAGAATAAAACAAATCATGGTTATTGAAAAATGCTGAGCTTAATGTATATTTGTTCTTCGTTTCTGCCGGAATAGCCCGGCATATTTATGGTATCACTTGGAGGAATATGGAAACTAGTAAATCATTTAAAAAATTAATTCACCGTGGTAGTGAATTTTTAAACTGCCAATATCCGATTATATGCGGTGCAATGACTTGGATATCTGAACCGAAACTCGTTTCGGCGGTATCTAACAACGGTGGCTTCGGCTGCTTAGCCGCCGGCAATGCCCCTGTCGACATTCTCGTTAAAAACATCGAAGAGACCCGTTCGTTAACAGATAAACCTTTCGGCGTTAATCTGATAACTATTGCTCCCTCGTATCGCGAACACTTGGCGATGCTGAAAGATCAACAATTACCTTATGTTATTTTCGCTGGAAGTTTTCCGCGCGACAAAGAGATTGCTATTGCCAAAGCGAGTGGCGCAAAAGTGTTATGTTTTGCTTCGACTCAGTCGATTGCTGAACGGATGATCCGCTACGGCGCGGATGCATTAATTCTAGAAGGTAGCGAAGCTGGTGGGCATATCGGACATGTTGCAACCACAGTCTTGATCCAACAAGTTTTATTCGAGTTTGGTCATCGACTACCGATATTTGTGGCAGGAGGTATTGGAACTGGCAAATTTATAGCGCATGCAATGTTAATGGGTGCTGCTGGAGTTCAACTTGGTACTCGCTTTGTCATGACTAAAGAGTGTAACGTCCATCCAAACTTCAAAAAAGCTTTCATGCGCGCTAATGCTCGTGATGCTGTTGCCACTCCGCAATATGACTCCAAACTGCCAGTTGTCGCCGTTCGTGCGTTAAAAAACAAAGGCATGGAGAACTTTGGACACCTCCAACTAAAACTTCTTCAAGAGATGGGCGAAGGTAAAATAGGACGCGTACAAGCGCAGGAAGAGGTAGAAAAATACTGGATTGGCGCATTACGTCGGGCTGCTATTGACGGCGATATCGAAGATGGTTCATTAATGACTGGACAATGCGTTGGACTGCTCAAAAAAGAAGTCACTATCAAAGAATTAATTACCGAATTGATTACTGACGCTGATAATGAACTCGGCGTAATGAAAGCTTTCTTCGAGGATTAATGACCGGCCCAGGAAAAAAGTATCGGCACCTTGCCGGAATGCTTGCGATTGCCGGGGTGTTAATACTCGGAGCAGCCGCAACATTCCATGGTTTCGAAACTTTTTTCGGTCGGGTCTATGCTGATTTTTTTTACCCGTATCTAGAATTGCCAGTTAAAGCAAAAAACTTGTTATCTGCGCAGACCTTAATGTTTCATGAAAAAAGTGCATTAGCTACCGCGTTGAATGAATTGCGAGCAAAAAACCAATTGTTAGCTTCGCGCTATGCGGTAGCCGTCGAAGCGCAACTGGAAAACCGTGAATTACGGCGACTGCTCAAGCTTGATCAGAAACTCGATTTCAATTATGTCAACGCTGAAATCCATCGCCGCGATCCGCTGGAATGGCGCGAGCGTTTCATTATCAACCGCGGGTTTTCAGTCGGAATCAAAGTCGGCTCGCCGGTGCTAACCGCTAAACGTGGTGAATCCGATGTAATGGTGCTTTGTGGCATTGTCAAAAGTGTTTCCAGGCATACAGCTGAAATTATTACGTTATTGAGCCCTGACGCGAAAATTTCTGCCCGGCTGGCAGAATGTGGAGTCTCCGGCTTTATCAATGGCGGCGACATTGCTTCGCGGCACAATCAAAGTGGTGAATTTACTGTAATCAATTATTTACCGACCGGCAACAGTTACAAGCCTGGTGAAACCGTGGTCACCGGCGGTTTCGAAACCCATATTCCGGCAGGCATTCCCATCGGTAATTTTACCGGCATTATCGGGGAAAACTCCGTTTTCTCCAACCGTCTTTACGTCAATGGTTTAATTAATCCTGCCGCGGATTTAGATAACATTCGGTTTCTTATCGTTTTAACCCGTAAACAAGACGCCGTTGCGCCGTCGCCAAAATTATGACTGATGTTTTCATACTGTTGATTATTTTCGTCGGAATATTTACGCAATCAGTTTTAGGAACTGCAGGAATTTATTTGCCGATCATGGCGTTGTTACTTTTTTATATTGCCGTTAACTTTAACATTATACGCACATTATTTTACGCATTATTATGCGGCATTCTTGCAGATGCAGCCAGTGGCTACCAATTCCCATGCCATATTTTCATCTACTCGCTACTACCATTACTTGGACTTTATTGGGTAAAAATACACGATTTACGACCATTATATCTCAACTTTTTCCCTGGCATATTGGTCGCAGCAATCCAAATCATACCATTAGCGCTAATACGTTTTCGTTTTGATGATCCAGCGTTTCAGTTGTTCCACAAATGGATTCCTATTCTGTTAGCTGGAATAATTTTCGGGGCATTGTTTATGCCTTTGGCGATAGCAATACTCGATTACTTTGCTCATGCGCTAAAAGTCACACGCTATCAAGACGCCGGAAGTAAACCCCAAGCGAAATCCAGGCGGTGGTATTGATGCAGATCTCACAAGTCAATCTCCGACTGATGATCTTGTCAGCGACTATGCTTCTTGGACTATTAGCACTAACCTTCAAACTCGGATTTGAACAGATTCAGCGCCATTTAGTTTATGACAAACAAATATCCAATCAATCCATCCGATTGATCCGTAGCCCGGCACTGCGAGGGCGTATTCTCACTGCTGACTACAAGATTTTAGCAGATAACCAACCTAATTACGAGGTATGTCTTTATCTTGCCGAGATGCGTTTGCCAGGCAACCGCAATAGAACCCTTGACCATATTGAACATGTCATCAACACTATCGCCTTACAAATTGGACGTGAAAATCTCACCAAACGTGCCGATATCATCCGACACATGAATACCCAGCCCGGCTTGCCCTTTACCGCTTTTTTCGATCTGGATGAACGAGAAATCGCCCGAGTGAACGAGATCGCTATGAATTTCAAAAGTATCAGCATTGTCCCCCAGACTGCCCGCGTTTATCCTTATGGCAGCCTGGCCGCACATATCGTAGGTTATGCACGGCTACGTGACCCGTCACGCGCTTACGACCGTAAAGATTTCTTTTATTATATTTCTGATTATAGCGGGGTTTCCGGGCTAGAAAAAGCCTACGACAACATTCCATCAAGCAACCCTGGCGATTTACGCGAAATACGTGGCTTATGCGGAATTCCAGGATTCCAAATTGCCCAGGTTGACAACCGAGGCTTTGTAGACCAACTTTTACCTGGTGGCGAACAACCACTCAACGGCAACAGCATCGTTACCACTATTGACTTTCACGCACAGGATTTAGCAGAATCATTATTAAACGGGCTTAAAGGAGCGTTTGTGTTACTCAATGCGGATACCGGTGCAGTCATCGCCATGGCGTCCGCACCAACTTTCAATCTATCCGACTTCTCTCCACGCCCAAACAATCCAGCCATCAGGGCTTTATTTAAAGACAAAAACAGCCCACAACTAAATCGTGCGCTCCAAAGTGCCTACATGCCAGGCTCCATAATCAAGCCGTTAATTGCGCTGGCAGTCTTAAAGGATGGCGTTTCGCCGTCAGCAACATCAACATGCACAGGACGCTTTGAAATCGGCAACAGCGCTATCAGATGCACCGGCATTCATGGTGATGCTGATCTCCGCTATGCTTTGGAACGCTCGTGCAATTCATATTTTGTCGATTTTGGTTTAAAGTTGGGATTTAATAAAATCCGTTCAATCATGGAAGACGCTGGACTCGGTCGTTCAACCGGTATTGAACTATCCGAGGCATCTGGACAATTGCCAGACAAAGCCTATCACCGTTCTGCATTTGGTTCGAAATGGACAGAATTCAGCACCGGATTAGTGTCCATAGGTCAAGGAGTAGTCTTAACAACACCATTACAAGCCGCATTGTACGCTGCCGCGCTCGGCAATGGCGGTAAACTAATGCAACCCTATCTAGTACAAGAAATCCGCGACAAGGACGGCTTACGCCTTTATAATGCCATTCCAACAGTAAAAAGCATCATGCCAGTCACGCAGCAACAGCTTGACATTGTCAAAGAAGGTATGCGCCGCGTTGTTTCTGCGCCACGCGGTAGTGGGCGCGAAGCTAATGTTGACGGAATAGAAGTTTACGGAAAAACTGGTAGTGCTGAAGTTGGACCACGGCACAATCGCCATAAAAACACTTGGTTTATTTGCCATTTTCGTCACCATGGGCATTCTTATGCAGCTGCCATTATCATTGAACACGGCGAATCCGGCGGTTCCACCTGCGCGCCATTAATTGCTTCATTTATCAGTAGATGGCTCGATTTAAAAACATCTTCACAATATTAGCAATGCGCTGCGACCGCTAATTATTTACTTTAAAATGTAGTAATTTCAAGTTTTGGGGTTAAATTACGCTGTATCTATATTTTTTATGGTTTATGCCGTAAAAAACTATTATTGGTATCCTGTATAACTTAATAATTATTAAGGCCAGGATTAAGATTCGACTATTCGATTTTTACATAATATATAAAGCAAAGGAATTATAATGACACAAGAAGCAATGTTAAACATGCTAGAATTAACCGTCGGGGCAATGCTAGTATATAACTTTGTACTGGCGCGCTTTCTTGGAATATGTCCATTTCTCGGAGTGTCGAGGAAGTTGGACACCGCATTAGGAATGTCAGCGGCAGTGATAGTTGTAATGACTCTATCATCAGCAATAACTGCAGTTATTTACAATTTGGCACTTAAAAAAACCTTCCTCATTGACGGAAAAGAGATCAATCTAGGCTTCCTTCAAGTACTAATTTATATCGCAGTAATCGCGGCATTAGTACAGATGGTTGAGGTCTTGTTACAGAAATTCAGTCCACCACTCTACAAAGCTCTGGGGATTTTCTTGCCATTAATCACGACTAATTGCGCCGTTCTCGGTGCGGTGATGTTAAACTCAGTCAACGATCGGGGAATTTTGGAATCGACCATATTTTCATTCTTTTCCGCTCTGGGCTTTGGACTAGCACTAGTACTCTTCTCAAGCTTACGCGAACGTTTGGAATTAGCAACAGTGCCACGCCCTTTTCAAGGTATGGCAATCGCACTGATAACTGCAGGAATCCTGGCAATGGCCTTTGTCGGATTCTCCGGACTTTGTTAAAAAGAACCTAAAAAATGTTATTAACTATAATCTTATCAATATTGGCATTGTCCGGACTGGGAATCATCCTTGGTTTGGCAATTGGATTTGTCTCCAAATTTTTTGGAGTCGCCACTGACCCCAAGGTAGACTTAGTGTTGGAATTGTTACCGGGTGTTAATTGCGGTGGTTGTAGCAGACCTGGTTGCGCCGATTTTGCGCGCGCCCTGGTGGCAGGAGAAGCTTCGCCGGAACAATGTCCAGTATCTTCGCAAGAAGCGGTGACACAAATTGCTCAACTGCTTGGAATGACTGTCGGCGATCTAGAGAAAAAAGTCGCCGTAGTTCTTTGTGGTGGTGATATTCATCAAACTAAAGTTAAAACTCTTTACAATGGAGTCAACGATTGTATCTCCGCGATGCAGATCGCTGGAGGCCCAAAAAGTTGCGCTTACGGATGTCTTGGCATGTCGAGTTGTGCCCGTGCCTGCCCATTCGGAGCCATTGAGATGATTAACGGCTTAGCGGTAGTTCACAATGAATTATGCGTGGGTTGTGGGGTCTGCGTTGACACCTGCCCGCGCGACTTAATCAAATTGGTTCCGGCTGAAGCAAAAGTTCATATATATTGTAGCTCGCCGGAAAAAGCTGCGGTAAAGATGAAAGTCTGCAATGTACCGTGTATTGCCTGCCGTAAATGTGTTAAAAGTGGCGAAGAAGGGCAATTCGAAATCAAAGGTTTCCGCGTTGAAGTAAACTATGATAATTTTCCTGGCGAAGATATTGTTGAGAAATCAGGTTGTCCCAAAAATTGCTTGCTGACGACTGCACAACACCTTGAAATAGAACGCAACGCTGATAAAGAGGAAAACGCTGTATGAATAAAGATTTAAAAATTGTCAGCTTCAAAGGCGGTGTTCATCCCCCGAAAGATGGGAAAATTCTTTCAAAAAAAAACGCAATCCAGACCGCACCACTTTTGGAACGTTATCAAGTAATTGTTTCACAAAACATTGGCGCTCCACCAGCACCGGTGGTTAAAGCTGGCGATGAAGTCAAAAAAGGACAGTTGATAGCTGAAGCTGCTGGGTTCGTTTCTGTGCCATTGCATGCTCCTACGAGCGGCAAGATCGAAGGATTGATCGATATCCCTGGACCGATGGGCGTACCTGCGCAGGCAATAGCTATTCTGGCTGACGGGAAAGACGAATGGGCTGAACTAGCTCCGCCGATTGATTGGCGCGGTGCTGATGCTGAAACACTAAAAAAACGCATTTTGGAATGTGGCATCGTGGGCATGGGTGGAGCCGCCTTCCCTTCGCACGTCAAACTATCCCCTCCACCAGATAAAAAAATCGACTATATGATTATCAATGGCGCAGAATGCGAACCATATTTGACTGCCGACCATCGCGTAATGCTTGAGGAACCGGAAAAGGTTTTGGCAGGTGCGGCTATTCTTGGCCGTGCCGCCGGAGTGAAAAACGTCGTTATCGCCGTTGAAATTAATAAAGTCGACGCCATCAATGCCATGATGGAGAAAGCCGCAGAGTTCGGAGTGGGTATTGTCGGAATGAAGGTACAATATCCTCAAGGTGCTGAAAAACAGCTAATTTACGCAGTCACACGCCGCAAAGTGCCAACCGGTGCACTGCCCGCTGATGTCGGGTGCATAGTGCAAAATGCCGGTACCGCTGCTGCTGTCGCCGATGCAGTTAGGTCAGGCATCCCATTGATTGAACGTGTCACTACCATCACCGGCGAACCTGTGGTTACTCCAGGAAATTGGCGTTTACGTTTAGGTACGCCCATTTCAGCAGCATTAACATTTTGCGGTGGGGTAAAATACGAGCCCAGCAAACTGATTCTCGGTGGCCCGATGATGGGATTCGCTCAGCGTTCGATCGAAGTCACTGTAATGAAAAATACTTCTGGTATTTTATTATTGAAAAAATCAGAAATTACGCAATATGAATCCAATCCCTGCATTCGTTGTGGTCGTTGCATCAAGGCATGCCCGATGAATCTACAGCCAACTGTACTTAGTCAGTTGACTGAAGCTGGGAAATTTGAAGAAACCCTAAAATATAACGTTATGGACTGCATTGAATGCGGTGCTTGCGCCTTTACCTGCCCAGCACAAATTCCATTGGTCCAACATATCCGCCGCGCGAAAGCCGAAATTCGTAACCGTTCGAAAAAGAGATAAGAGATAAGAAATGAGTGAACAGACAACCTCAAGAATAATGCTACCGAAAGGCGAGGAGCTAGTACTTAGTCCGTCGCCACATATCCACGACAACGAAACCATTCAATCCATCATGCTAAAAGTTGTGCTGGCAATGTTACCTGCAATTGCCGCAGCAATTTGGTTCTTTGGAACTAATGCCTTATTGGTAATCGTCTGGTGCGTTACATTTTGTTTATTATTAGAAGTATTTTGGTGCCAGATGGCTGGAAAACCAGTTTCAGTAATCAAAGACGGTAGCGCATTAGTTACTGGTTTACTGCTGGCATTGAACCTTCCTCCGGTTACTCCGTGGTGGATCTGCTTGCTCGGCGCAATGTTAGGAATCTGGCTTGGCAAACAGGTTTTCGGTGGGCTCGGCCAAAATCCTTTCAACCCAGTCGCTGTGGCACGAGTTGGATTGATGATTGCGTTACCGCGGCAGCTGACTTACTGGACTCCGTCTAACAATATGACTCCAGACCTCAGCGGTTACAGTAACACATTTTTCACGGTTCCTGACTTTGCCAAACTATCGCAAACGGGAGAGATCTTTGACGGCTTAACCTGCGCTACTCCACTGTCGATAATGCAGACCACGCCAAAAATCCTCGACAGTAGTGCCGAAGCCGCCAATAACTTTGCCGCTATCGCCAATCCTGAAGCTTATTGGCAATATTTTACTGGCAACATGGGTGGCTGTCTTGGCGAAACATCCGCGTTAGCCATTATCCTTGGCGGTATCATTTTATTAATGTTTAAATTAATTCGTTGGCAAGTTCCAGTGTTCTATCTTGGAACCGTCGCTGTATTCACTGGTTTAGTTCATATGACTTGGCCAGGCGTAACGCCAGCGCCGTTATTTCATCTGCTTACTGGTGGTTTAATGTTAGCGGCTTTTTTCATGGCAACTGACATGGTGACCTCTCCAATAACCCCGCGTGGTGCGGCAATTTTCGCCATTGGCTTAGGAATTATGACCTGCGTTATTCGTATTTGGGGTGGCTTTCCAGAAGGCGTAAGTTTCTCGATATTGATGATGAATGCACTAGTGCCATTGATTGACCGCATGGCAAAGTTAAAGCCGTTCGGATTCAAAAAAACCCCCGTCGCCAAAGGAGTATGAACAGATGAAAATCAATCTTAATAAAGTTTCAAGCACTCCTGTACTGGGATTAGTCTTGGCAGCATTTTGCGCCGTCTCCGCCATTGCCATGGCGTATACTGCGGTAAAAACAGAACAACCAATTCGCGAAAAGAAAATACGCGCAGTCCAGGACGCGTTCAAATTAGTGTTACCGAAATTTGACAACCTGCCATCTGAGAATGTCATCAAATTAACATCTTCGGATAACACTGACGTAACCATATACGGTGCCACTAAGAATGAAAAATTAGTCGGCTTAGCAATCACAACTTCGACCAATAAAGGCTATTCTGGTAAAATAGAAGCTATTGTTTCACTGCATCCAGATGGTCGTGTTCGCACCATCAATATCACCAAGCATGGCGAAACTCCTGGACTTGGCTCCAACATTTGCGAACGCAGCGAAGCAAAAACAATCTTCAATGTTTTCAAAAAACCGGAAAACACTAACAAGCTACCACCAAACCGTTATCTGGATTGGTATGGAGACAAAATGCCAACAGAAATTCCATGGTCAGTGGCGAAAGACGGTGGCGAGGCCGAGTACATGACTGGCGCGACAGTTACCTGCCGTGCGGTTGCTGACATTGTCAACCGCGCGACCAGAACGTTTCAAGCAAATAAAGAGAAAGTGATTTCTACGCTGACTCCTAAAATCGAGGTGAATAAATGAACTTATTTAAAGATTTCAGCAAAGGTATCTGGAAAGAAAACCCAGTTTTAGTGTTATTACTCGGTATGTGTCCAACGCTCGCAGTAACTAATAATGCGGTAAATGGTTTGGGAATGGGAGTAGCAACCACCTGTGTATTGATAGGGAGCAACTTTGTAGTTTCAATGCTTAAAAACCTCGTTCCATCAAAAATCCGTATCCCATGTTACATTGTGATTATCGCGACCTTTGTCAGCGTGATTGAACGTTTAATGCAAGCTTATGCACCGACCTCGCTTTATAATGCACTCGGGATTTTTATCCCGTTGATTGTTGTAAACTGTATCGTGCTTGGCCGGGCTGAAGCGTTCGCTTCAAAATCAGGAATATTTCGTTCAATTCTTGATGCACTGGGCATGGGTCTCGGCTTTACTTTGGCATTGACTTTATTGGGCGGCACTCGCGAATTTTTAACCAGCGGATCTTTATTTGATGTGAAGATCATTACTGCGTGGACCGAAAATTTCATGCTGCCAAGTAATGCACCAGGAGCATTTATTATTTTAGGATGCTTTTTGGCATTGAAAAATCATTTGAATTTCCGACGTTCAGTAAAACGTGGTGAAGTCTATATCCCGCCACAAGGTTTAAATTGTAAGACCTGCCGCATCTGCGACATTGGCGACGAATAAAGCATCGCTCCACAATCAGCTTCGCCGCCATATACATGTTGAATTTTGTTTTAATTATTATCAATAATAACATATGCTCAAATAGAAATTTTCATAAATATCTTCTTAAATTCACGCGCGCATAATGCGCGCGCGAATTAGGACTCCGATTTACAATGTGAAAAGACCTGCCCGACTAACCCAAATTGATAATAAATATTTGACGACTGACTCTTACAAAATCTAGTAAAACAAACGGCTATCAGGTAATGCTTAAAGCATTGTTTTAGCAAAAACTTATTTCAGGCTGGAAAAAACAATAATATGTAGTAATATTATTTTTGTTCTCTGTTATTTTTCGGACATGGCAACAAGAAAATTACAAAAATGTTATGAAAATGGGTTTCATAGCATAAAACAATAAAGCCATTTTTTTATACTTGGCTTTCTAACAAAGGGAAATATTATGAAAACAAAAATGATGATTATGCTCGGTATTGGCGCATTGACTGTAGGCGTTTTATTGGCGGGCTGTGGCAAAGACTCTGGCGAACAAGCTGGAAAGGACCTAGATAATGCCAAAGCGCAAACAGTTGAAGCCGCTAAGAAAGCCAAAGATGCATCCAAGAAGGCTGCGGATGAAGCTGCAAAAAAAGCTAAAGATGCTTCCAAAAAAGCTGACGGACTTATGGATAGTATAAAAAAATAAGTTTCCATTTTCAAAACACGATAAAAACCGCCATTCAACTTTTATTGAATAGCGGTTTTTTTATTCAATAATAAAACAAAATCAGGTATTCAAGTAGACTCTTCGCTAGCGGAATTAAACTATAGTCGATTAATTTGTTGTATTTTTCAAAATACACCCACATCAAATCAAGATAAAATAGCAGTTATCTTAAAAAAACTTTAAGTGTTTTTTTGAAGAAATTTTATTTTAGGCTGGACAAAGCAACAATAAGCTGTAATCTTATCTTTGTTCGCTAATGTTTTTCAGAGACCGAGTAACAAAAAAATTGTAGCAACGTTATGAAAATAAGTTTCATAGCATAAAAAAATAGAGCAAAAGCCTTTGTGCTTAGCTCACTAAAAAAGGAAGAAGTTATGAAATCAAAAATGATGATCCTAATGGGAATCGGAGCGTTGACGGTTGGCGTTTTGTTGGCAGGATGCGGAAAAGACTCTGGCGAAAAAACTGGCAAAGCCCTCGACAATGCGGCGACCTCGACTAAGAATGCCGCAAAAACAGCCGTGGACGCTACTAAGGACGCCACTAAAACAGCAGTAGATGCAACAAAAAATGCCGCAGACAAAACGGTTAAAAAAACCGGAGAAGTCATGGAAAAAACCGGTTCAGCTATAGAAAAGGCTGGAGAGAATATGCAAGAATAATTCCTCGGAATTTAAATAAACAATTACTTAAACCGATGTTTAGCCTAGGCTGAACATCGGTTTTTTTAATCAGCCATAAACAAAGGAAAATAGAATATATTCTATTTATAATTAGACTATAGTTTACTAACACTTTATGCATTATGGAATTATACATTTAGTATTCAACTCAGTATGCTACAGAAATAGCCAAGGCTATGCTTCAGAAGCCGTTTCGAGCAGCCCTATCGAGCAAGCTTTTTAAAACTCGGATATCCACGAGAACAATCCTTACTCCATTCATTGTTTCAGGTCGACTAACCCAAATCCCGTGATGAAAAACATTCAGAGTAAACAGAAATGGCGAAGGCATTACACTTTAGCGCATGTTAATTTTCCTTTTCGATACGCTTTTATGCTGGGATGACAATATAATCAACGTCCAACATTTAACAAATAAGTTTCTGCTGTACAGCAGATCGGCCGTCAATCCTTATGTGGCACTTTATTTTGTCACTAGAATTGGCAACAACGGTCGTATAATGATGAATTTGCAGTACCTTTAAAACATTTTTCTTGGTAACTGAATATTCGTAACACTCCAGCAAGTTTTCTAAATAACGCAGCAAAAGATATGCTAAAATGATTATCCACGTATGAGTTTTGCAACGTCTCTCCAATTGATGGTATACAGGGCGCACGCAAAAGTTACTTTTAATATATCTACATGTGTTTTCGACTTGCTTTTTAGCCTGTATGGTAGTAATTTTTTAGTTAGCCATCGCTATTTTCAGTTTAAATGGTGGTATATTGAGTAATCTATACTTTAGAAAATCAGGAGAGTTTTCATGACCAAAATCGAGCAAAGTTTTCAATTGGCGGCAGAACGTTATTACGAATTGGGCGTTGATGTCGAGAAGGCGATGGATAAACTGGCTGAAGTCGCAATTTCACTACATTGTTGGCAAGGCGACGACGTTGGCGGATTTGAACAAAACCGAAAAGCCTTGAGCGGTGGCATTCAAGTCACTGGTAACTATCCCGGTAAAGCCCAAACACCAGAAGAACTCCGTGCTGACCTCGATTTTGCATTCAGCCTACTTCCTGGCAAACACCGACTTAATGTCCATGCCATTTATGCGGAAACTAATGGCAAAAAGATTGAACGCAATGAATTGGCGCCAGAACATTTCCAGAATTGGATTGATTGGGCTAATACCCACGATATCGGATTAGACTTTAATGCGTCATATTTTTCGCATCCACTGGCAAACGAAGCTACCCTCAGCAATCGGGACGAAGCTATCCGCAAATTCTGGATCGAACATGGCATAGCCTGCCGAAAGATCGGCGCAGAAATGGGCAAGCAGACCGGAAAAACCTGTATCACTAACTTTTGGGTGCCAGATGGTAGCAAAGATACTCCAGCCGATCGCCTCGCGCCACGTGCTAGGTTAAAAAACTCACTGGACACCATTTTTGCCGAAGAGATCAATCCACAATATCATCTTGACGCCGTGGAATCCAAACTATTTGGCATCGGTGCTGAATCCTATACCGTAGGTTCACATGAATTTTACATGGGTTATGCCGTTAGGAATAAAAAAGTTCTCTGCTTAGATGCTGGGCACTTTCATCCAACGGAGGTTATCTCGGATAAATTATCGGCAGCGTTGTTATTCCTTGATGATGTTTTGTTGCACGTCAGCCGTGGCGTGCGCTGGGATAGTGATCACGTGGTGACCATGAACGACGAGCTATTCGCTATCGCACAGGAAATTGTGCGTAACGATTATCTGAAACGTGTCCATATTGGACTCGATTATTTCGACGCCAGCATCAACCGCATTGCCGCCTGGGTAACTGGAACACGCAACACACTCAAAGCTTTGCTTTATGCCATGCTGGAACCTTCCGACAAACTACGCGAAATGGAAAACGCTGGAGATAATACCGGTCGCCTAGTTTGGCAAGAGGAATTAAAAACAATGCCATTCGGCGTAATCTGGGATTACTATTGTTTGCGCAACAATGTTCCAACCGGATTTCAATGGTTGGAAAAAATAAGAGAATATGAAAAACAAATTCTCAGTTGTCGTTAAAGCGAATTATTATCTTGATCTATTGTCTGTGTAATTCATAGATTTAATTATAGCAGCGGTTTGAGTTTTTTCTCGATTTCCGCTGCCAGTGCGGGAGCTAGTTTAAAACGTTCAAGCAATATCGCGGCTTCTGCACTAGCTTGGGTGCGATTGTAATACGCCGAAATCAAAATTGCTTCGATAGCGTATTCTACGACTGCGTGGCGCCACTCTTGGATTGGTGAAGGGGCTACATCCAATGCCGGATGCGCCATATTCCCTCCATAAAGCGCCAACTTAAACTGGAGATCGTTGTTTTCACCTAACTTAGGAGCGGCTCGCCGGATCAGCGCATATAACGTCTTTGGTTCCAAGTCATACCACGCTCGGGATCGTACAGAGTTGCCTGAACTTTTTGATTGGTAGAATATCATTCCAGACTCGACCATAACTACACGCCCTTCACTAGGGATGGTCAATCCCACCAAGCTCGAAGTTTTACTAAAAAACAACGAATCAATTTGTTCTAGCTCTGCGATTACTTGTAAAAATGGACTGAGCCACTCCTTGTACTTTCCCGAGTATTCTTGTGATTGATAGGCAACAGTTGCTTTGGCGCGATTAAAATCACGATTGCGCACCGAAAAATAAAGTGTATTTAAAACCATATTTTTCCATATCACACCTTCATGTCCGGTCGTAATTTGTGCTTTCAGATTCAGTATATTGAGTTCATCTGATATTTTTTTAATTTGCTCGCCAAGTGCCTTCTCCGTTGCTTTATATTTTTTTTGCACAACTTCAAACTCTTTTATTTTTGTGGTTAACTCTTGTGAAAGTTCAGTGTTGCTTTGTGTTTCATGGTTGAGTTTTTTTGATAACTCCTCGATGTGATTTTCCTTGCGCGTGATTTCAACTTGTAATTTTTTTTCACGTATTTCTGTAGAATAGGTACGCACTTTCCAGTACAGAGAGTCGAGCTGCGGCAACCTCTTACTGGGAAAACTGCGCAATATATTTGCCACCTCAACCTCCAAAATCGAATGTGCAATATGGCCGGAAGCCATATTATCTTCAAACTCCTCAACCCGTTTTTGAATTGGATAAACTTGGGAATTAGTATATTCGTCGCCAGCTTTGGATAAATAATATTGAAATACATAACTAAAAATCATAAACAGGAAAACAAATGCTAATATAACAATATAAAAGATATCCTTACGGCGGCTGCGATGACGCTCAATTTCATCGCGGATGGCATTCTGTGGTTCGTTGTCGCTAATTTGAGCCACTGAACGCTGACGATCGTAGCTCAAGCGGCTCATTGAAATAGTGTGAACATCGGGAATCATGGAATTGTCCGGAGCCGTTACCTGACGAACCTCCCAGATCTCATTTAATAATTGATTCATGTCACTGAAGCGATCTTCAGGATATTTTTCAATCATCCGGCGTACTAAATTAGAGACGTTTAGCGGAATATCACGACTCAACCGATGTAAGGGCATTGCTTCTTCGCTAAAATGCTGATTCGCGACCTCTTGCAGGGTTTCAGCTTTAAAGGGTAATTCTCCAGACAACATTTCATACAAAGTGATACCAAGACTATAAATATCGCTACGGGTGTCGGATTCACCACCAGAAAATTGCTCCGGGCTCATGTACGAAGGGCTGCCACAAACCGTGCCTCCATTATCTAGACCAGATAAAATCACGGCTAAACCCATATCGGTCAATTTTATAATCCCATCAACCGTAATCATGATATTTTCAGGCTTAACGTCTCGATGGATCATTTGTGCGCTTTCCCACGCATACCAAAGAGCCTCAGCGATTTGCTGGATAATATGAAGTGCCTCGTCAACTTCCAGCGTCCCCTCACGCAATAATCTTGTCTTTAAGGTTTCTCCTTCAACTAGATTCATCGCCATGTAGTAGATACCGTCTTCCTGCCCCAATGCTAGAGCCTGAATCAGGTTGACGTGATTTAATCTGGCAGCGACACGCGCTTCACGCATAAGGTCTTCAAAACGATTACCGTCAGTATTACCGGCCTCAATTACCTTCAGAGCAACTTCGCGCGCCAGCGACAGCTGAATAGCCTTGTAAACCCGTCCAGTGCTGCCACCGCCAATCTTTTCCCGAATGACAAAATCGTCAATAACACAATTCTGAGCAAAACGGGAGCGTGGCACAAAACCTTTCCGTCGGCAACTTGGACATTCCAAGCGCGAACCAAACTTTTGCTCGGTCTCAATCAGCGACAAACAAAATGAACATTGAAAACGCATTTTAAAACCATTACCTCTCTCAATATTTGATCAGAGTTCCGTAATTTTAATTCAGCATAACTTGCCCGCCGGTGACTGGAATGGCTTGCCCGGTCTCGTACTGCTGATTTACCGCGTAAATAATTGCTTTAGCAACATCATATGGAAAACAGCCGCGATTCATCGGAATCTTGGCTTCATAAAAATTTTTAACATCCTCAATCGTTTTGGCACCCGGAACTTTGTTACTATTCAAATATTGCACAAACAAACCTTTCTCTGAATCCATCCAGAGCGGGCCGTCGAAAAAGTTACCAGGACAAACGCTGTTCACTTTAATGTGGTCTTCAATTAACTCTAAGGCAAAACTTTGAGTTAGCCCAATAGTTCCAAATTTACTGCCGGCATAAGCACCATTTTTATTACTACCGACTAAACCGCTCTTAGAGTTAACCTGAACGATATCGGTCCAGCGTTTACTCCAGCGGTTTTGTTTAGCCATAAGTTTGGCAGCATATTTAACACAAAGAAAATAACCGGAATAATTAATATTGGTCACGAAATCCCAGTCTTTTT
Source organism: Lentisphaeria bacterium UBA7640 (assembly GCA_002483765.1). Lineage (GTDB taxonomy): Bacteria > Verrucomicrobiota > Lentisphaeria > Victivallales > Victivallaceae > UBA7640. The sequence goes on from DLIO01000062.1 coordinate 16,228, forward strand.
TGGTGATAGTTTTTACTGAACCTGCGCGCAATACTCCGGCATTGGCGACCAATAAATCTAAACCACCACAACTAGCGGCCAACGCTTCGAACATCTTCGCAACTGAAGTTTCATCAGCGATATTAACTTCCAAAGCCATAGAACGTCCAGCACCGTATTTACGGCATAATTCATTCGAGGCCTTCATTGCACCATCCAAATTCATATCGGCAATCACGGTTAAAAAACCAACCGCAGCCAATTCGTCCGCAATACCAAGACCAAAACCCTGAGCGCCGCCTGTAACGAGCGCAATTCTTCCGTCCATGTCGCCGCTAACACCAGAAGAAACTTTCTTGCGATACGACTCAACTTCCCAATTTTCGATAAATTCACGCGCACCATCACTCATGTAATCGGCACCTCCGAAAGCCTTGCTAAGTTGTTGAACACGCGCGGCATCGCGCGCTAAGTCAGCCACAATCCGTGCATTGCGCAGGTTATCTGCGGCAGCGAATACTGCTTTCCCAAGAATTGCCACCACCTTAGGCTTGTAGCCGTTGGATGATTCGAATTTCTTAATTACGTCATCGTCAATAGTCTCCGTTTCCAGAGCGAATGATTTAGCATAAACAATATGATCAGGGGTCAAAGGGCCCGAGGCGATTTTAAAATAAGGCATGCTAACGACTGTTGCGCTGAAATTATCATCCAGTAATGAACGCAGTTGTGGAGCATATTCGCTGACCACCGTAGAATCAAAATCATTTTTAATTTCTAGTTCACAATCAACACCAGATGCCTTGATGAAATCATGCAATTTTAACATCATCTCATCATAGATTTGATTAATCTCTTCAACTGTGTCAGCGCCGACAAACACTCCGTGGTTTTTCAGGAAAATTATCTTTGGGAAATATCCAGAGGTTTTTTGAAAAGCTTCAGATTCGATGAGAAATCGTGTCGCCAACGTGTAACCGGGATCAGTATAAGCGACCCACAACGCCTCGGGAAATAGTTCTCCACAGATTTTCTCCCCTTCTACTCCACAAGTCATGGCATTGACCGCAGCGGGATGTAGATGAACTACATATTTAAACGGGATTATTTCATGCAAAGGCGCTTCGACAGATGGGCGGCCAATAGAATCAAAACAAACCGCATCCGCCATCATTTTCTTAACCATAGCTTCGCATTGTGTGGGGTCTATAAGTTCATCACTCAACTCAAAAACCTTACGAATTTTCACCCGGTCCATTTTCACAAAACCGATTTCGGTCACCGCTTCTAAACTAATACCACTGGGCTTGACAAACAGATATTTGTTGTCTTTAAACGAAGTGTTGCCACCACCGGCAAGCACAAAATCGGGGTTTTTTCCGTAACGATTAGATATCGCCACTAAATTCTGCAATGACACTGTTTTTTCTCCTAATTATCTTTAATTTAAATATATTTCTTTACCAAAATACCGGTGTAAGCTCACAAACTGGCGTCAACTAATTCCTTCGGCAAAAACTTACGGACATCATAAACTACGGTTTTTGTACGCTCCACTGCGCTAAAATCTAGTGTTTTAAATTCATCGTGAGCGGTGGTCAAAATAATAGCGCAGTAATTCGACAATTTAAGCTCTGAATCCAACAGCAACGTCACTCCGTACTCTTCCATAACCTTCGTTGCATCCGCCCGTGGGTCATAAACATCGACTATAGAGCCGAATTCCTCCATGCCACGAATAATATCAACTGCTTTAGAATTGCGAATATCTGGGCAGTTTTCCTTGAATGTAATGCCGAGTACTAAAACTCGAGCAGCATTAATTGGGATCGATTTCTTTATCATCAATTTAAGTACTTCGGAAACAATGTATTTCCCCATTCCGTCATTAACCCGGCGCCCCGCGAGCATGATTTCAGGGAAATAACCGATTTCTTGAGATTTGTATGCGAGATAGTACGGATCGACGCCAATGCAGTGGCCGCCAACCAAACCTGGTTTAAAGTTCAAGAAATTCCATTTTGTTCCAGCAGCTTCTAGCACTTCACCACTGTCAATGCCTAACATATTAAAAAATTTTGCCAATTCATTGACAAACGCGATATTCAGATCACGCTGTGAGTTTTCAATCGCCTTCGCCGCTTCTGCGACTTTCATACTACTGGCTTTGTAGGTGCCAGCAAGCAAAATTGCATTATAAAGCGCGTCAACCGCATCCGCGGTCTCCGCAGTGGAACCGCTAGTGATTTTTTTGATTTTCACTAACGTATGCTCTTTGTCACCTGGATTAATTCGTTCAGGACTGTAGCCGCAGAAAAAATCTTCGTTAAATTTCATGCCGCTAGAAGTTTCCAGAACCGGCACGCATTGCTCTTCGGTACATCCAGGAAAAACCGTACTCTCGTAAATAACTACACTGCCGCGTTTCATAATTTTACCAATGCTTGCGCTGGCGCTACGCAGTATACTAAGATCAGGCTGTTTGTGTTCATTCACCGGTGTCGGCACGGTAACAATGAAAAAATTGCACTGCGCTAAATCGTTAGGATTGGAACTATATCTTAGTTTTTTCGCAGAATTCAGGTCTTCAGAAGTGGTTTCCAAAGTGCTGTCAATGCCACGCTGCAACATCTTCAGTCGTTCAATATCCAGATCAAAACCGACAGTCTCAAATTTTTTGCCAAATTCCACTGCCAATGGTAATCCAACATAGCCAAGCCCAACCACGGCGATTTTAACGCTGCCGTTTGCAATCTTTTCAATCATCCATTAAATCCCTAGTTTTTAAAAGTATTTAATAAACCAAAAAAGCCACATCCCGAATCCGGATATGGCTTTAAAAAATAATTATAAACTCATCAGTACTCTGCGTCTATTCCATCTTCCGTTAACTTCTTAAGCTCATCTAAAGATTTTTTGTCATCTACAGAAATTTTTTCTTCACTCATACTATTAGTTGCCCCGGCAATCATTTGCCTAATACGGTCACTAAACGCGCCCAGTACCACCAATGATACTACCGCGACAATAACAATGATGATGATATACTCGACCAAAGCTTGGCCACGCTCTCTTTTTAACCGATTTTTCATAATCAACCTCCGTAAAAATTGAATTTGTTAAGGATACCCGATACCAACTTGCGTAATCATCCTCCAACCACTCTCGGTAAAGTAATAACCGAAAACGATCAGCGAAAGCACAATCAGCAAACACATTACAATCATAATCGCATATTCACTGATAACTTGTCCATGACAATTTTTGTCTATAGTTAATTTTAGCATATACGACAGGTTTTGGCAACTGTTCTTTAAGAAAAATCTCATAAATAGCTTCCTCACGTCATATTTGCTGCTAACTAATTCCAAATATTGCGGTCTTAAATTCACGCGCGCATAATGCGCGCGCTAATTCTAGACCGATTATATTCACTTTAAAAGCTCACCTTTACTCATTATCACCCGGTTCTCACCGTCCAGAACAATTACCCTTGGACAATGATTTCGCGCTTCATCCATCGTCAACGCAGAAAATGCCATAATCGTAACGACATCGCCGACGTTGCCGCGTTTAGCAGCAGGACCATTCAGACAAAAAACCCGGCTACCGCGTGTTCCTGGAATGGCATAAGTTTCAAGTCTTTCGCCATTATTGCGATTAACCACTAAAATTTTCTCGTAGGGCATGATCTCGGATTGCTCCAAGAGATCCAAATCAATTTCCAAACTACCTTCATAATCCAATTCGCAGGCAGTCAGGCGCGCAGTGTGGATTTTTCCGGTTAACATTATCTTCTGCATATCTAAAATTCCTTAATCATTAACAATAAATAATATACTGTCATCAATTCAGTGTGCAAGCCGACGAAAAGCCGCTGGTGGAATATTTCGTTGCTGAGTAAATACCCTCGTAAAATAATAACGATCGCAAAAGCCGGTCATTTCTGCAATCTCATCAATAGTTAAATCAGAAAAGCGCAACAACAAGCACGCCTGCTGAATGCGGCGTTGAGCGATGAATTTCTGTGGTGAAACGCCAACATTTTCGCGAAAAATCTTGGCGAAAGCATTGCGGTTCATGCCAAAAAGTTTTGCTAAGTCATCATTACTGATGGCTTTGCGTAGGTTTTTCTCAATAAATTCTACCGCGCGGATAACGCGCCGATCAGAGTAAGATTTTTTTAGATCATTTTCTGGAATTTCCAGTATTCCCCGCAAACACATTGCCAAAATACGCAACGATAATTCTCGACGATGCTCAGAACCCGCTTGACGAAACTTACAAATTTCTTCAATCAACTTCAGATCTTCTTCCTTAACGTCAAAAACATAAATCTTGTCCGGACAGAAATTATACGGCGACGCCGTCTGAAAATGGATGTAAAAGTGTTCAAAAGGGCGATTTAGACGAGCACCATACTCGGTATCTGGAGAAATCATATAGATTTTACCCGGCACCATCTTCAGCTCTTTCTTATTGCGAATAACCACTCCGCCTTCACTGAAATTGTAGTATATTCGCCAAAATGGCGCTCCAAGATTTGGGAAATCCCATTTTTCGAGTTTGTCAAAACCACAATACAAAATATTTATTTCTGGATTGTAGTAATTTATGTTTTCAATACCAGCAAAGACATGCATGATGAAAAACCTTTATTCGCAGAGGGAGTGACGTGCCAATCCACCACGTGAAGTTTCTTTCAGATCAGAGCACATTCTTTGTCCCGTTTCTAACATGGCGGCCACTACTTCATCAAAACTTATTTTCTGAGAAACTGAATTGCCGGCTGTCGCCAACAAATACGCGTTATAAGCGGTGACGGCGCCGACGGCATTGCGTTCGATACATGGAATTTGTACATAACCGTAAACGGGATCGCAGGTCAACCCTAAGTGATGCTCCAAAGCAATTTCCGCGGCGCACTCCACCACTTTACTTGGGGCGGCGTGAACGGCTGCAATCATCGCCGCAGCCATCGCAGAGGCCACGCCAATTTCACCTTGACAACCAACTTCGGCTCCTGAGATACTGGCATTGCGTCGAGCGATCATGCCGACAGCACCCGCGGTCAACATACCAATACGCAATTTTTCATCAGACATAGCGTAGGTCTCGCGTAACATTTTGACAACTGCGGGAATAACTCCGGCAGCACCAGAAGTGGGTGCCGTCACTATTAAATTTCCGGCCGCGTTTTCCTCTGACGCCGCCAACGCCCAAGCGTTGAGTTGCGCCAAAAAACGTTCATGTTCAAATTTCATTTTTTTAGAATTACGATATAAACAGCCACCCTTGCGATGTAGTCCGATCGGGCCGGGCAAAACTCCATCTGCCACGATTCCCCGCTCCACTGAATCAAGCATTCGTACGATCAGGTTATCGATTTTATCATTGATTTCCACTTTTGATAACTCGCTGATGACTTGCTCATTGCCTACCATAATTTCGGCAATAGACAGTTCATATTTAGCCGACAAGCGTAAAATTCCATCCATATTACGAAAACGATATGGAGGAATCGCGATACTGCCATTGTTATCGTCTTCTCCTTCAACAACAATCGTGCCTCCACCGGTGGAATAAACCACGAGTTCAAAAATAATCGTGCCATCGGAATCCAACAAACGCATGAACATCGTGTTTTGAAATTTCAAACACGGGGTCTTAAAATCAAAAATGATTGAATGGCGGTCGAAATTCAAACAAAATTTACCGAAATCTGCTTGATAAACTGTTTCATCAGACAATAAACCATTAAGGCGTTCAGTATTACAGTTCTCAGGAACTTCACCGAGCAAACCGGCGGCAACAGCACGATTACTACCGTGCCCCTGCCCGGTTGCCGCCAAAGAACCGCATAACCTGACCTCAAGCGATGCCGGTACGTTTTTTAGATTTGCAGCAGCGCCGCGCTGTAAAAAAAGTGCGGCAGCGCGCATCGGACCGATAGTGTGAGAGCTTGAAGGGCCAGGTCCGACTTTAAATAGATCAAAAATAGAACTATTTATAAAGTCATTCATTTCAAAGGCCTTCAAAAAGATAAGTCATAATGGCTTTTTGCACATGCAAACGATTTTCCGCTTGGTCAAAGACAATTGAAGCTGGTGAATCCATCACTTCATCGGTGATCTCTTCACCTCGATGCGCAGGCAAACAATGCAGAACTTTAGCATTAGGTTTCGCAGCTTTCATCAGTGCAGCGTTAACTTGGTAAGGGGTGAAGATTTTCAAGCGTTCCGTCGCTTCATCTTCAAAACCCATGCTAACCCAAACATCCGTGTAGATATAGTCAGCGTCTTTAACCGCTTTGATCGGGTCCGGTTCCCAATTGACTTGACCATTACCTTTTGCCCGAGCCATAATCTCGGCATCGGGTTCAAAACCTTTTGGCGACGAAATAATCACATCCAAACCGCATAGCTTTCCAGCCAACATCAGTGAATTGGCCATATTAGAACATCCATCGCCCAAAAATACTATTTTAACTCCTTCGAGCTTGCCACTGTATTCTAAAACTGTAAAAATATCAGTCAATGCTTGGCACGGGTGATATTCATTGGTCAACGCATTGATTACTGGAACTGATGAATTGCGCGCGAGTTCTTCCACAATTGAGTGTTCAAACGTGCGGATAACAATGCCGTCAACGTAGCGACTCAACACCTTGGCCGTATCCGCGGGAGTTTCGCCGCGCCCAGCCTGCATCTGATTTTCATTCATATACATCGGATGCCCGCCCAGCTCATAAATACCAACTTCAAATGAAACACGCGTACGGGTCGAAGATTTCGCAAAAATCATCGCAATTGTTTTACCTTCAAGCGGGCGTTTGCCCCCGGGCTTACGACGATTTGCTTTCAGCTCTGCGGCCTTGGCGAACAATGCCATAAAAGAGTCTTGCGGTATATCTTCAACTGAGAGTAAATGCTTCATCGTTAACCTCCATTCGAGGCCGACCATTTAGTCAGTCCTTGTTCGATTATCTCCAGCGCCAAATCGCACTCTTCACGATTAACAATCAATGGTGGCAACAGACGCAACACCGTTTCTCCGGCAGTCAAAGCAATCATTCCCAATTCATTGAGAATCGGCAACAACCCACTGGCAGGACCATCAAGCACCACTCCAATCAGCAAACCTTTGCCGCGAACGGCTTTCACGCATGGAAATCTCTTCGCTAAGGTTTGGAGTTTTTCCATCAAGTAACGACTCTGTTCACGGCAGTTCTCTAAAACGCCATCTTGTAAGGCATCAATAACCGCACAACCTGCCGCACAAGCCAACGGAGTACCGCCAAAAGTGCTGGCGTGGGCACCAACTGTCAAAACTCCGGCGTATGGTTTGCGTACCATCATCACTCCGAGCGGGAATCCGTTGCCAATCGCTTTAGCTAGTGACAGTGCATCCGGTACAACATTATAATTTTGGAACGCGAAAAATGTTCCAGTTCGTCCGACTCCACATTGCACTTCGTCAAACATCAATAAAATATTTTTCTCATCACAAAGTGCACGAACCTGAGTCAAATACCCTTCCGTAGCAGGAATAATCCCGCCTTCGCCCTGAACTGGTTCCAATAACACCGCCGCAGTCTGTGGCGTAATCGCATTGCGCAACGCCTCTATATCATTAAATTTGACTTGTTTAAAACCTGGCATATCAGGTTGAAAACCTTCTCGATATTTGGCGCGCCCTGTTGCCGCTAGTGTTGCCAAAGTCCGACCATGGAACGAATCTTCCATGGTAATAATTTCATTTTTACCTTGAGGATTGCCCCATTTGCGCGCAAATTTAATTAAACCTTCGTTCGCTTCCGCGCCACTGTTGGCAAAAAAAGCTACGCCATCAAAACCACATTTGACCAATTTTTCAGCCAATAACGGTTGCATTTCATTCATAAACAAATTGGAGGTATGGACTAAAATTCCGGATTGGCGTCGGATTGCTTCTGTTACTGCGGGATGACAGTGTCCAAGATTGCACACGCTAATCCCCATTCCAAAGTCGAGATATTTTTTACCGGCATCGTCCCAGACCCATGCGCCCTCGCCCTTAACTAAAAGCATTTGAGGAGCGTAAGTGCCCATTACATACTGTTGATACCGATCCTTAGTTGTTGTTTTCAGAGATTCCATTTTCAGCCATCCTGTTAATTATTACTTCGCTTGTGCGAAACAGAAAACATTTAATATAAAGCGAACAACCAAAAAATCAATGATCTCACAACGCAGAATTACTACGCAACGCTGATGTTGTACGCCAGTAGCAAAAAATAAGTTTAAAACAGAATATTAATTATTCATAAAGTTTGCTTATAATTAGCGCGCGCATAATGCGCGCGCCAATTCAAAAATAATGTTACAAACTTTAATGGCTCAAAAATATCGGTAAAAATAATTACGATTAAAATTATTTGGTTAGGGCTTTCAGCATCTTCAACTTTCCACTTGAGTACGGTGGATAACGCATTGGCAGATCGACCAGTGTTGATTTCCTCATCACCGGTTTTAAATGGGAAAAGAGTTCAAAACTCCATTTTCCGTGATAAGCACCAATACCACTATTACCGACGCCGCCGAAAGGCATTGCAGGATTGACTAAATGTGTAACCGTATCGTTAACACACACGCCACCGGAAGAGGTCGTGCGCAAAACCTGATCCAAGCCAGACTTTCCAAAATAATATAACGCCAAAGGTTTTGGGCGTTCATTAATGAACTTTATTGCTTCAGTCAGTTGCTCAAACTCTAGAATGGGGAGTAAAGGCCCAAACACTTCCTCTTTCATGACTAAATCATCTGCCGACGCTTCCGGGATCAAAATTGGCGCGATGTAGCGTTTTTCGCGATCACAAACCGCATTCGGATACAATTTAAGCAAACGTTCAACGTGATGATCATTGACAATTCGCGGATAATCTGCCGATTTCAATGGGTTATCACCGTAAAAACATTTTATCCAATAATTCATCCGTTCAATTAATTTTGGTTTTAATGATTTATGTACTAATAAATAATCTGGTGCAACACAAGTTTGACCTGCATTCAGAAATTTCCCCCAGATAATGCGTTTCGCACTCAGATCCAATTTGGCATCAGCGTCGACAATACACGGGCTTTTACCGCCGAGTTCCAAGGTTACTGGCGTCAAAAACTCCGCCGCCGCGCGTAGCATTGCTTTCCCGCCATTTTCTCCACCCGTATAAAAAATATAATCAAAGCGGCGTTTCAACAATTCTTTAGCAGTTTCTCGCCCGCCCTGCACCGTTAAAACTTGTTTAGACTCAAATACCTGTCCCAGTAGTGCTTCAATCACTTTCGCCGTAGCAGGGGCTTGTTCTGCGGGTTTTGCCACAACACAATTACCAGCGGCCACCGCGCCCAATAATGGCAACATCAAAAGTTGGAAAGGATAATTCCATGCGGAGAAAATCAATACTTGCCCGTACGGTTCACGCAAAATCTGTCCTGAGGACGGCCAGTTAAAAATAGCGGTCGGCACAAATTCTGGCCTCGCGTAATGTTTAAGATTTTTTGCCATTGCCGAAATTTCGTCAAGCACTATCGAAATCTCAGTTGCCCGCGCTTCAAACTCCGATTTTCCCAAATCCGTATGTAGAGCCGCGGCAATTTTAGCCTCGTTGTCTTTAATTACATCAAAAAGACGCCATAATTGTTGTTCGCGCCCTTTGATCTCTGAAAATTCACCATTGTTAAAAGCTGTGCGTTGACATTCCAATAGTTTATCTATCTTATCCATAGTTTGACATCCTTCTGATTATTGAAAACTACCGCCGTGACAGTATTGTAAATAGACATTACCAATATAGCCGAGATTCAATGATTTTAATAGCAAAACAGGATTTACGATTATGAAAAAACTGATTTCACTTCTTCTCTGCGCTCTGATTTCTGGAGTTACTGCCGCCGATACAAGTTCAATTGCTAACGCATTCCAACAAAAAAACTATGCCGCAGTTTGCGTCGCATTCAATAATCGTCCGAAAGATTCAGCCGAACGCAATCAAGCTGGACACTACGCTATCATCGCGCTATCCCTACAAAATAAAAATGCCGAAGCCCTTAAATTAGCCGAAACCTTAATCAACGAAAATAGCGCCGATTGCGCTTGGCAATGCCGTTTTAAATTCGATAAAATGACCGTCCTGAATATAATGGAACAACCCGATAACGCGCTCAAAACATTAGCCGCAGAAGATGTCCCAGCTGCTTTTCTTGGTGAATTTTACTGCCTTCGCGGAAAGTTATTAAACAATACCGGACAGTGGCGCCAAGCGCTCGAAGCATTCTACTTTGGAAGTTTGGTCAACAATAATTTTGCCGGACGCGCACAGCTATTAATTGGAAAAACCTATGAAGTCTATAAATTCCCATTGCCAGCACTCGAAGCATACTTAAAAGTCCTGTCCATGCGCCACGCCACAATGGATGACCGCCGCACCGCCGCCAGCACTGCCGCTAAACTGTTTGACCAAGTAGATCATGACACTGAAACGGTCCAGGACGTGCTGAAAGATTATCCGCAAGAATTAAAATTAGTTAACGCAGAAAAAATGTTGGTTTCGAAAACCACACTAAAAGCCCAAGTATCATTAAATGAAATACTCGCCGACCAAACCATCCCTCTACCCCTGCGCGAACTATCCACCACACTAAAAAACAACATAAAGTAAGCTATAAATTAGCGCGCGCATAATGTCAATAACCATATCAAATGATGTGGCGCGCGCTAATTACAATCCACAGTTGTGGCAGTTTTTAGTTTTCTATTACTAGTTGCGGTTCCAATAACTCAAAACTAGCTCCAGTAGCAAATTTGCCAGAGATTGGCAATTTGCTCTTTGGTAAATCTCCTAGTGGCAGACTAACTTGATACGCTTGCCCTGGACGCATAGCTGGCAAATTTAATTTCCCCAACTCCTGCTTCCCAGCATATACCAATAGAGTTTGTTCTGGAACAGGACGCACCACGGCGAATTGCCATTCAATGCGATTTTTTTGAATCTCACAATTGATGCCGATATCACCACATATCTCCTTCAAATCAGTCATCCCTTGAAAGATCAGATATTCAAATTCATATGCCCGTTCCTGCCCTGGTTCGAGTTTAGCTGGTGGACAGACAACTTCCATCGTGCAGATAGGAGAAGCTCCGTCACCACTCCAGCTATAGAAAAAACCATCTGGCGACAAAGGCTCAGAAATCAAACGAACAGCAAAAATTAGAGGGCTATCGTTATTACGACGTGCAAGCCAGTTTCTTGCCGCCACCATCTTAATCTCCTTGGTCAACATATCTCGCTTCTTGATAAATATCTGGTCGTGGCTAACCTGCTGGACTCCCATACCGCCTATTTGAGATATTCCACCCAGTGTAGGAATAATAACATCATCTCTGCCTTGTGAGTTTAACTGCATGACTAAATTATCCCATGGTCGCAATGTCAGCGGGGTATCACCATTATTTTTTAGAGTGAACCCAATTTTCAACATCGCTGCATCGCGTTCTAATATCATCCAACGCTGGAAAGAACAAGGCAGCCCCTGATAATACTGATGAAACATTTCCAATTTGGCTCGTTCAGATACTGACTCTTCCTTGTTGACTTTCATTTTTTGATCTAAAAGGAGTTTGTGTCCCCACAAAGCAGTTCTCCCTCCACCACTACTAACTTGAATCTGATCTGGTAACAAATCAATCTTTTCCACCTTGTATATGAAAGGTGCCATCAGTTCTTGTTTAAGAGGTAGATAACGCAACCCAACGACAGAGCCACTGGCTTGTGGAGCTATTTCTGCCTGTATCCAACGGTTTTTGAGGATTCGGACAGGGACGCCAGAACGTTCCTCCACTGTCAACGAGCAATCCGCATAAACAACTCCTATTCCAAATAATATTAAGAATAAAGACCAATATTTCATTATTGTGCCTCAAAATATTTTTGATATGGGAATGCCTTATTCATCATTTGAAAGTGCCGGATCATCTCCCAATTCAACCCTGAAACCATCCGAAACGGGAACACATATTCATAGCGTAAATCCATTACTTTTAATAGCTCCGTAATCATAAGATTGGCACTCTCAGCATTATGAGCTGTAATAACTAGACCTTTGTTCGGAGTTACTGAAATCTTTTCACTATCTTCTCCGATCAACAGTGTCACAACACCAGCGGCAGGAACGGGTTTGTCTACTTTTTCTATCATTACTTGACTAGAATCAGCCGCTATCAACTCCTTAGACCGGCAAAAATCAAAATACTCATTGAAACGTTGTGCTAACTCACGCCCATTTTCTGAATTGATCTGCACGCTAAATGCGGTTCTGTTTTTCGCGTCAGTAAATGGAAACGCCAGTATTTCTTGAGCCGAATTGTTGAATATCTGCGAACTATATCTAAACTCCAGCACGCTGTTCGGCTTGATTTGTACATCTACACCAGCTTTAACGTCCTGCCCGTTCAATGTTATACCAGTCAGTTGGAAATTACGAATATCTCGAACAAATAATGGGGAACTAAATGTCTGTTGATTTTTAAAGCGCAGATGATAACGCTGCTCATTCAGTTGTTTATTCACATCAATTTCACAAGAAAAATCTTCCGCTGGCTTACGAATTCCAGCCAGGGCTTCGTAAATCACTGGTACTCGTGACGGCAGGACGGTTTCGACCTGCGTAAAATTGCCATCAAGCAAATTGGTCGTTTCCGAGTTATTACGCATTTTAAGAGCATATAGTATGCTTAAACCGTCATCACTCACCGCTTGGTTATCAAAACGCACCTTACCCTTAACCACTTCCGTTCCTGAATTACCGAGGAAAAAATAAGCATTGGGTCCACGACCGTATCGGGCAAGATATGGCACCCTCATTCCATCTTCCAACACAATCGGGATTTCAGCCTGCCAGCCAGCTCTCATCAACTCATGTTGTTCCTGCTGTATGTACAACTGCTGGGGGAAGCCGTACTGGGTCGGATATGTGGTTCCAAGCCCGTATTTGAATTGATTCATAATCACATAGTCAGATAGTTTTCCAATCATGTCCCGTAACTCTTCAGGCGAACGACTGTGCCAATCTGGAATCGCTTCTTTGAGCATATAACCATGCCCATGAGCGCAACCTGGGCGTGGTCCGATATACCAACGCAATAGTGGCATCCAACGCTTATATTTCCCGGTATTCATATAGGGCGCTTCGACCATCACATAGTCGCCTTTAAGGTATCCATTGATAAAAGCACTGAGGCGACGGTTCTTCGGTTCCTTGATTATATTATGAATAAAATCTACCTGATGATTAATCGCCACATTCTGATCAATAAACTTTCCTTTGTCATCCCAAGCGCGACCAGGCAATGGCTTTTCTACAGCTGGTCCGCGGTAATAAGCGCCACCATAAGCACAATCTAGTGCGAAGCCTGGCAAGTCAAGTTCTTTTGTCAGCGTTACCATATCCGATTCAAAAACCTTACCGAACGATGTCTGCCATGGAAAAACTCGGATTTCCTGATCATGATGCGTGGACCAAGTATTCAGAATATATGAAACGTCCTTGTCATGAGTGATTGCGTCCGGATACAGTTTTTTTGCTAGATTGATTTCGCACCATGTACCAGAAGTCGTATTATAAAACATCAGTCCATAGCGACGACCGTCACGCCGAAAAAATTCTTGGCGATGCCTGAGATAATCTTCGCGGCTAGTTTTCGCCATATCGAAACGCTTTCCCATTTCCGTTTTGTTGGGGCGAAACGGGCTATAAGGCTTATAATCCCAAAGCTCTTCTCTGCACAACATATCCCCAGAACGTTTATACGGGCAGTATGTCCATTCTAACGTAACGCCGAGCCGACGGCTAAGCTCAGGTTCGGGTTTCAACCACCAATTGATATACTGTCCATGCTCACCCCATATATATGGATTATCTTGCCCCATAATCACGGCCCAACATTCGGGATAAGCTTCGTAATACTGTTGAACAATAGCTTCCTGAGCACCATAGGTTGCGGATGCGCGTCCTAAAGTCTGCCGAAAAGTAACGGTCTGTTGTGGCGAAACAACCACTCTTAACGAATAAGTCAACAATTTCGTCAATGGATCCCACGAACCAGCAGTATAGCTCACTGGATCAAACGGCACTCCGCCGATAAAGAGAGAGTCTTTTGAGCCAAATATACCCGATACTGGGAACGGCATTGTGGAAGCACCCACATGTTTCTCCATTTCTCCCTTAATACCAGTTCTATGCAATGGTTCTTTACCTATTTCTGCGCTATGCCCGAAACCACTCCAAAAACGGGAAAAAGTATCATCTTTTGCTACTGTAAGCCGCATTCCAGGTTCCAGCCACAATTCTTGCGTCGCTAAGCTAGTCAGCTCGGAAACTGCCTCAATCATCTTACCCCGTGGCGATAATGTTACTTGCCAGCGGTATTCCGGGGTAGTCCAAAGTAGTTGCATGCTACCATCAACCTCGGATACTTGAGGTTCTCCCATTTCAGCAGAAATACCTTTCTGCCCAATATTCATATAAAACTGAAGGGATGCCTGTCGCCAATCCCCCTTTTTAGCGAGGTTGCGCACCGTCATGTTTTTATCCAATTGTAATTGCGAAGTTTGTAACGCTGCAGAACAAGTCACTGTTAACAGCCCCAATACGATCATAGAGAAAGATTTCAACATACTTTTATTTCCTTAATTATTATTTCCAATTTTTCCAAGGCGTGGTGTCTCTTTTCCATTCATCAAATGCATGAAGCGTACCAAGATTTGTTTCATTCAAGGTTTCGACATGGCCATCGACATAAACAAAATTCGAAGCACCTTCATGAATAGGGGCATAATCCTCCTTCCAACACCATTTAGTCGGACGTAAAGTCAAGGTCTTGGAATCACCGAAATAAATCGTTGTAGCAGGATTGACCAATAACTTTACATTATCAGCTTTTGCCGATTCTGAGCCACCTGAAGTGCTTAGACAAAAATTCATGCCGTAACTAATCGAAACTTGATCTAGTACAGCTGGCAAAAGATCGCTTTCTCCATCATCTACCATTAATATTTTTTCCGCTTTAGGATTAGCGGGACAATAGAAAACACTCGGATTACTACCGTATTTTGCAACAAACGAGTACCAAAACGTCCAGCGTGGCTTAGTTTGCAAAATAACTGGTTGAAACGTCCCATCATGATCATTTTGATAAGCCGCAGCAAGTTGCTGTATACCTTTTAAATTACTGGCACATTTTTGCTGCTTCCACGTGGCTGATCCTTTGATCACTGTAGTCGCACCCATTACCAACAATCCCCCGCTTACTACAAGCGCGCAAACTAATTCTTTCCATGAATACATTTATCAATCCTCCGGTTATTTTTTTATTGCCATTGTTTCCAGCGTTCATTATCAAGCTTCCAGCCATCTGCGGCTCCCGCATACAAGCCAAATTCTCGTACTTTGAGCGAGGCCGCATGGCCATCAGCAAATGACATGTTAACCTGCTGTCCATGCCGATCTACTGGAATATTATCAAACCATCCTGCAGAATGAGCAGAAAAATCGGGAGAACGTAATGAATCTATCGTCATTATCAAATAGGCTGGCTTCCTAACTTGGCTATCTTTAATGTTACTGGTCACATAAGTATAGGTTCCATCACTATTTCGGCGTCCCCATGTATAGTTGATTCCATAAGAAATTTGATCAGCATCAACAAGCCTATCAGCAGGGCAATGCCCGATTGGATTATCTCCAAAATTTTTACTTTCAGTCCCTATATTGAGGTATTTGCTTAATATCATATTCCAAAAATACCAAGTGTGTGACGAGATAGTTCTATCATTTGCCAACATGTAATAACCGCCAAAATCATCGGTATAACTTTGAATGTTAAGCATCCACTGCTTCTGGTTATTGAGACAAGCTGCTTTATGGGCTGTGGCACGCGCCTTATTCAACGTTGGTAATAACATTGCTGCAAGGATGGCGATGATCGCGATCGTTACCAACAATTCAATCAAAGTGAAATATCTGACCATCAACGACTTGTGTTTGTTTTGCTTCTTCATTTTTTATTCCTTATTGTACTGTTCTTGTTAAATCTTCAATGATTTAATCTTGGAAATTACTTTTCTGAAAAACCTTTATTTTTCAGACCTGTCTGTCGACTATTTCTAACTTACAAAACCTCCATGGTTATGTTGTTGCGTCTTTTAAAAACATCAACATCAAAAACAATGCTAATTTCGTGATGATTGTCTCCTCTCTCTTAATAGTTATTTTATTGTTGCCATGATTTTACTTTTATCATTATAATTTTATGTCTTTATTGCGTGGAGCATCGCAACTCTCTCGAATAACCAATCTGGCTGGCAGTCTATGGCATACTAGATTATTACTATCTTCCAGCATATTCATCAACAATTTAAATGCTTCAGACGCAACCTCCGCTAGAGGATGTTGGATGGTAGTTAGGGGCGGTGTAGAACACGAACTTGCTTCAATGTCGTCAAAACCAATTACCGAAATATCTTTTGGAACCGCAATTCCAATTTTAGTACAAGACTGAATTACTTTCATCGCTACCAAATCATTACTACAAATGATCGCGGTACAATCTGGAGAATCTGTGAAAAACTTCTTCATGAATCCTGGGGTAATCTCTGTCAACTGCGCCACAGCTTGGATTGCATTATCAATCGGCAAGTCGAACTGTTTCAACATTTTTTGAAAAGCCAGAACTCGACTATCCTGGAAGAAAGTATTCCAATAACGGCCTAACATGCGAATATCACGATGTCCAAGAGTGTCGTGCAAATAACTCCCCGCTTCCATTATGCCGACACTGTAATCACTACTGATTGTTCGTTCCCTCTCGCCATCCAGAAAATTCGAAGTGATAAATATTGCGCGATTAGTAATTTTGTTAACAATTTGATATTCGGCAGGTTCACATCTTCCAGAAATAATCAATGCATCGCTTCCCCGCGCCAACAAATCTTCACAAGCTTGACGCAATAACCGTTCTTCGCCCTTATAGTAAGACACATAGAGACGGTAACCACGCTCGCTGAGCAAGTTGGTGAATTGCACGACTTCCTGCTGCTTAACTTCATTCTGAATAGAAGACTCAATCAATCCAATCGTGAAAGTCCGCCCATTCTTCAGACCACGTGCCAACAAATTCGGGATATACCCCATCTCTGAGGCGGTTTCTTTGATCATAATCTTGGTTGCTTCCGATGCAAAACAATGCTCTTTGTTGCCCAATACGGCAGAAACAGTAGCTCGAGACATTTTAGCTCGCTTGGCAACGTCACTCATGGTTACTCGTTTATTCATACATCTCCATAAATTACTTTACACGATCTATATGTCACTAGTATACGGCAAAAAATAAATTTGTCAATCCCCTCTTTTCAAGTTTTCAAAGAATATTTGAAAATATCTATCAAATGGAAATAAAATGTCGGAGTTAAACGCCCGAAGGATATTTAAAAACCTGCCTCGTATCCAACGTTGCAACGAATGACCCACGCCGTCAACAGTGTATCAGCCAGATGATAAACACAGAAAACCGATAAAATAAAATACCATACTAGATAATTTGGTTTTCAACATTTGATGTAGAATTAGTACGATAAAAGCATTTCGATGTCATGACTGGACGTTTCTTCAAGATTAACCATTTAAAATGGTACCGTTTAGTACCGGTTTCTGACAATACTATTTTTGAGAAAAAGAACTAAATTTGATGCTTTTGAGCTTAAACATGAGGAGTTCATGGATTTGCCAAGAGAAGAGAAAGTATAAATGGTGCGCAGGATGGGAGTTGAACCCACATGCCTTGCGGCGCTGGAACCTAAATCCAGTGCGTCTGCCAATTCCGCCACCCGCGCATTTGTTGAAGTCGTAAAGTATCTTTGTTTCAGCGGAAATCAAATAGCATTTACTTGATTTTTAATTTCAAACCATGTATCTTTTCGTTTCAACACAAAACTAGAGGAATGTTTTCATTATGCTTGTTAAGCCCGATTCCCCTCAAATAAATTGGCTCGGCGCGGTTTCGCTTCAAAAAGAAGATGGCTTTGTTCGCCCCTGGCGATTGGTTTATAATGATTTTGATCTTTTTTATGCGCCAGGACTACAAAATGCGTGCGGCATGACCTCCGGAGTGCGGATGACGTTTCGTACTGACGCTACAAAAATAAAACTAAAACTCCAACATCAATCAGAACATTATGTAGTCGCCAGCGCAAACGGCACTATGCTGGAGTTGCCCCACTGTTTGTTTGATATTTTTGTTGATGGCGAAAAGTTTACCACAATCAGCTTGGCTGATGATGATGATTTTTTATCGTTTGGCAACCTACCGGCAGGAATGCACGATATTGAGATTTGGTTTCCTACGCACTCCACACTTAAAATTTATGAGTTGGAGCTACAGTCGGCAACTAAACTGGAAGCGATTAAAGATGAACGCCCACGCTGGGTGGTTTATGGCAGTTCCATCACGCATTGTGTTCGCGCCGAAACACCATCTTTAACTTGGCCAGCGATTGTTGCTAATGAGTTTGATTGGAATCTGACTTCGCTCGGCTTAGGAGGGCAGTGTAAAATTGAAGATTCAATGGCTAAAATGATTCGAGACCTGCCAGCAGATATTTTGACCTTAAAGCTCGGCATCAATACTTACACTGATTTATCACCGCGGACATTCCCAACAGCTGTTATCGGTATGATTCGTACTATTCGGGAAAAACACGAAACGACACCACTGGTAATTTGTTCGCCGATAATCAGTCCGCCACGCGAAACGACTCCTAGCGTCAGCGGTCAAACTTTGGTGCAGATGCGCGACGATATCGTAAAAATTGTCAATATATTTCGCCAACGTGGCGATAAAAATATATATTATATCGACGGGCTTAAAATATTTGGTGAGGAGTTGCTCGAATATATGCCAGATCAACTCCATCCAGACGCTAACGGTATCAAAGTTATGGCACAAAATTTCATTCGCGAAATCAAAAAATTTAAAATTAAAGGTGTGATAAATGAAAGCATTAATTAAACGCTCTTCTGAACCCGGACTAATTTTGGGCGAAGTGCCGGTACCAGAATACGGCATCAATGACGTTTTGATCAAAATTTCCAGAACTGCAATCTGCGGGACTGATGTTCATATCTATAACTGGGACGCTTGGTCTCAGAAGACGATTAAAACGCCAATGGTTATCGGTCATGAATTCGTTGGCACAGTGGCGGCCTTTGGGAGCAATGTTCATGACGTCAAAGTTGGCGAAACGGTAAGTGGGGAAGGGCATTTAGTTTGCGGACGTTGCCGTAACTGTCTTGCAGGACGGCGTCATCTCTGTAACGCAACCAGCGGTGTCGGTGTCAATCGTACTGGATCATTTGCGGAATATTTAGTAATTCCAGTCACGAACATCTGGCACTGTAATCCCAAAATACCATTGGATGTAATGGCGTGTTTTGATCCACTTGGCAACGCCACACACACAGCATTATCTTTCGACCTTTTAGGTGAAGACGTCTTAATTACTGGAGCTGGCCCAATCGGTATTATGGCCGCGGCCATCGCCCGCCACGCTGGCGCTCGCTATGTTGTGATTTCAGACATCAACCCAGACCGGCTGGCGTTAGCGGAGAAGATCGGAGTTACTCGTGCGGTCAATATTACGAAAGAGTCGCTACCGCAAGTGATGAAAGAATTGCGAATGAAAGAGGGTTTTGATGTTGGCTTGGAGATGTCTGGCAGTGAAGTAGCTCTAAACGGCATGATTGAAACTATGTGCCATGGTGGGAAAATCGCCTTACTGGGAATCTTGCCGGGCAAAGCAGCCGTTGATTGGGAGAAAATTATTTTTAACGGGTTAACTTTAAAAGGGATATACGGGCGTGAAATGTTTGAAACTTGGTATAAAATGAGCGCAATGCTGGAATCAGGTTTAAATATTGAACCCGTCATCACGCACCGTTTTCACTATTCTGAATTCGAAAAAGGTTTCGAAGCAATGCGATCCGGCAAATCCGGAAAAGTAATCTTAAATTGGGATGAATAATATTATGTATGAAAGATTCAAAAAACACCTTCAAAATGAACTAGAGGCCTTAAAACAGAACGGTTTGTACAAATCTGAACGTATTATTGAGAGCCCGCAAGACGCTCGCATCAACGTCGGAGGCCGTGAAGTTTTAAATATGTGCGCAAACAATTATCTCGGTCTTGCTGGCCATCCGGAGATTATCAAAGCTGCACAACAAGGCATGACGCGACGCGGCTATGGTTTATCATCGGTTCGTTTTATTTGCGGCACCCAAGATATTCATCGTGAGCTAGAAAAAAAATTAGCAACATTTTCAGGAACAGACGATGCCGTTTTATACAGTTCATGTTTCGACGCCAATGGTGGTTTATTTGAAACATTATTCGGCCCCGAAGACGCGATCATCAGTGATGCGTTAAATCATGCCAGTATTATCGACGGCATCAGACTATGTAAAGCGCAACGGCTCCGTTACCGTAACAATGACCTCGCAGATCTGGAAGAACAGCTAAAAGCATCGGCCAGTTGCCGTTTCCGTTTGATTGCAACTGATGGCGTATTTTCAATGGATGGAAGCATTGCCGATTTAAGTTCAATCTGCGATTTAGCAGAAAAATACGACGCACTGATCATGGTCGACGATTCACATGCTTCAGGTTTTATTGGGAAAAACGGTCGCGGAACGCCAGAACACTGTGGTGTGCTGGGACGCATAGATATTATAACCGGCACACTCGGCAAAGCTCTTGGCGGTGCCAGCGGTGGCTACACTGCGGCACGCCGTGAAATCGTCGAAATGTTGCGGCAACGTTCGCGTCCATATTTGTTCAGTAATACGGTTCCACCAGCAGTAGTTTGTGCTTCACTGAAAGCATTAGAACTCGTCGAATCTTCCCACGAATTACGCGATAAACTAGCAAGTAATACCGCATATTTCCGCACTGGGATCGCTGCTGCTGGTTTTGAAATAAAACCGGGCACTCATCCAATTGTGCCAATAATGCTCGGCGATGCCGTACTGGCACAAAAAATGGCCGCGCGTCTATTGGAGAAAGGTGTTTACGTAATCGGGTTTTGTTTCCCAGTAGTGCCAAAAGGAGAAGCGCGTATTAGAGTGCAAATTTCTGCAGTACACAGTCGTAGCGATCTAGATTTTGCCATTAAAGCATTTACGGAAACTAAAGCAGAAATATCCGCCTAGAATTCGCGCGAGCATAATGCGCGCGCTAATTCATGTCCTAATAATTTTACAAAAAAACAAAATAGAAGTTGACAAAGGTTTAAAAGGTGTACATATTATAATATTGGCCATGGATTAACTAGTTATATAAAAATCATAATTTACGGTCGGAATTTGCCGGCGAAGGGGCATGTATGGATACAAATGTTTTTCCTCAAGTTCAAGCTGGAGAGTGGATCTGGAAAAAAAACTTTCTCAGTAGTACTGATCGCTACATGTTTGCCCATAAAACTGTTGTTCTAGATACCATTGCAACTAAAGCTGATCTTTGGATTTCTGCTCATTCGGTATATCAACTCTACATTAATGGCCAGCTAATCAGTTTTGGTCCGAGTAATTATGGAAAAAACATCTCCTACGCCGACTTATACGATGTTTCTTGCTTCCTCCAACCCGGCTTCAACGCTATTTCCGTTATCGTTTATCACTACACCCATCCTGAAGAGTACGATAACAAACCATGTGGACTGTGGTTACAACTGGAAGTCGATGACACTATAAAATTGTGTAGTGATAAATCTTGGTGGGTTCGAGAGGGAACCTGTCATCAAAACAATCGCGCTCGTTGCACACCGGATTCATACTTTTGTGAATCGATTGATATGCGACTTCATCCCATAGGGTGGCTTGAGAAACTAAACGAATCCATGCTACTGACTGATCCTGAATGGGAAAATCCGACACTAACAACCCCAACGACCATCTTTGGCGCATCGCTGGAAAAATCACCTTATTCGCCCAATTTATGCCAAGAAAATGGAGAATTTGAAGCAATATTCCATGGCGTCATAAAAGCCCATGATGCACATATTTTTTGTGCGACCGGTCAAGAATCTTTTGACGTGCCGGGAGTATATGCTGCTTGCACTTACGTTCACATGGATGTCGCCAGCCAAATTCCAGCCAATTTCATTTGCGATGATCGTTTCCGATTTTATTGTAATCATGACATTGTAGCCTCAACTATCGAAATGGAAGAAGATCGTTGTTTACTCAATGAAGTACTACTTCCGATGCGTAAAGGTTGGAATTGCCTTCAAGTCATTCAAGACGTTCGAGAAAATTCAATGGGTTTCGCTATTACATTTCCTAATACCGCCACAGATAAACTAAACATATTTTCTGAGCCTGACGACAAATCTTCGCAATGTTGGCTAATAGCTGGACCATTAAAAATGCCCCTTGCTGATGCCACCTCATCCATCGATTTCGACAAGCTGGATTGTGATTATTTCACCCCTTCACTCAATAAAATCACTGATCCTTTTTCATGGCTAACGTCATGCCGTTTTGAAAAAACTGATGCGGCTATGCCGGATGAATTGGGAACTGGCGAATTTATTATGCTAAAACTTGATCAACTGCGGTTTGGTTTTCCCAAAATTAGTCTCAACGGAGAAGACGGCGATATTGTCGATATAACTATCGGTAACAGGCTCAATGAAAACGGCTTGCCCGTTATTAACGATTGTAGCCGAAGCACTCTGACCTTGGTCTTGCGTTCGGGAAACAATGATTATACCAAATATATCCCGTGTGCATGTACTTACCTCCAAATCTCAATTCGCAGTGCACAGGGGAAGGTTAAAATTTCGAGATGTAGTTTCAATGAGATGGTGCGTCAACAAAATTACGAAACTCAATTCTCATGCTCCGACGACACTTTAAACTCGATCTGGGAAGTTGGTCGCGAAGTTATGCGCCGTGGCGTCAATCAGATGAACTGGATGATCCATTGCAAATCTGATTCTATTTATATGCTTGACGCGTATGGATTAGCTTCAAATATGATTTACACATTTGGAGATTACCATTTTTCTGAATCATTGATTCGTCAATTTGCCAGAGCACAATTTGAGAATGGTAACATACCAGCGCTAGGGGCAATTGGTGACTCACATACACAAATTAACCATATGTCATTTTTTCCCCTATGGTTGACTTATCACTACCGCACTAGTGGCGATGAACAATTGTTACATGAAATGTTGCCAGTATTGGAATTAGCCGAACAATTTTTCGCATCACTAGTCGACGATGAACTCGGTATGATTATTGACGTTGATAAAAAATTCAAAAAGATCATTGGCGAGATTAACGACAATGTTGAAAACCTTTCCAACTGTTCGACCGACGTTAATGCGCTTTATTGCCGTTTCCTGTTATCTGCTGCGGAAATTTACAAAATAACCAACCATCCAGAACGCGCGAAGCGCTGCATGCGAATGGCTAATTCTGTGATTCGTATGCTTGAAGCATGTTGCTGGATTCCCAGCGAAAAAGTGTTCGCCGACTCGTACTCAGCCAATAACCAAGAGATCAGCTGCAACTCATTCACCAATATGCTAACACTATTTTCCGGGATCAAGTCCCCTAATGAATATTTAGACTATCTGGATTATTTCTTTTTTAATGACCCGCCCTCCTCCGGTTATCCGGAACAAACCAAAAGCCGTTATTTCAATTTTCTTTTTACCCACACCATGTTTGCGTTATGTCAGAAAGACTGGACTCTGCACTATATAAGAGATTATTGGGGCGCGCTTATTGATTACGACGCGAAGGCGTGGCGTGAATCAGCGGACGACCCGAATTTGGCTGGAATAACCATGTCACATGGCAATATGATCTGCCCTAATATCTTTTTGGTGCGTGAAGCAGCTGGAATTCGTTCTGCTGAACCCGGGTTCACGGTAGTTTACTTTAATCCTCCACTAGATTTTTTAACCTGGGCAAATCTCTCTCTTCAGACCAGCAATGGGAAAATTTTAGTAAAATGGCAATTGGCCGAAGATGGAAGCCTTGATGTTACAATCAACTCCAACTTCCCTGTAAAAGTCTTACCTGAATTGTCTAGCGAACAGATGGAAAAAACGACTTTCCGAATCAGTGAAAATATTGTATTACTTGATCCGGAAAAAGGGGAAGATTAAAGCAATTTCATCAAAAGCGGAATTGTGACGATTGAAAGTGTGGTCGTAAAGATAATTGACTGACCAGCGAATTCGGTCGAACCACCGTATTGCGTTGTTATCATTGCAGAAGTAACTGATACTGGCATTAATGAGACTACAAATGTAGTCACATATACTTCGTATGGTAAAGGAATCATCTTTAAAATCCAAATTGTAATTAATGGTAATACTACAAGCCTAACTAATGCCATCGTCAATGCGTCACGAATATTACTGAAAATATTATGAGCAGAAAAATAGATTGCCCCGCCAATTAATACCAGCATAAGTGGAACCGATGAATCGCCTAATTTTTTTACGGTGGCATCCACCACTACGGGCAATTCCAGCCCGGTAAAACAAAACACTAAAGCCAAGACCACCGCAGCTTGATTGACACCAAAAATATTTTTGAGCGCGCGCTTCATATCATTGCCAGCCAATAAAGCCACGCCAATAGTCCAGAAGCCAACTGTAAATCCAATATTCATAATGAACAAGGTTGGCAAATAAGTTTCACCCCAGACGTTTTGTAATACAATCAGAGGCAGAAAAAGATAGTTATTGATAGCACAAAAATGATGGAACGTGACGATTTTTTTACGATCTTTGGTTGCTAATAGCTTGATTAGCGGCCAGCCAACAATTGCGCCTCCAGCCATCATCACAAAGCCTGTTAACGGCACGATCCAAAGTTGCTGCAAATCTGCAGGGTTAAACTTAGTATAGATAGCGTGAAAAACCATCATAGGAAAAAAAACATCAAGCATCAATCTACTCATCTTATTGAGGAGTTCAGGTGTGAAAATTTTAATCCGGCAGCACCAGGCTCCGATGCCAAACATCAAAAATGTTTCACAGGCATCCCATAACTTT
>DLIO01000023.1 GCA_002483765.1 Lentisphaeria bacterium UBA7640
ACCGGAAATAGACCCTTATTTAACTTTATTTAATAATGATAAACCCATGTAATTACAGTCTTAAATTCTTGCTCGCATAATGCGCGCGCGAATTAACAGCGCCAGTTATGACGCAAATTCGTAACCATTAATGTTTTATTATTATTGGTTATTGGTTAAAAAATCTCCCTTTGCTTTTCTTTCATTCATCTGCGTTTACCGACGCAATCTATCAAAAAACCTTTTCTCTCTCCTTTCGTGACTTATTACAACTTTCACAGTTAAAACTCAATCTGCCATTTTTGTTTTATTCGTAAGATAGACAATATAAAATATTACAGTCAACCCTTGCCATCTGTAGATAAACCCTTTATTAAGATAGTATTATCCCGATTTTTTCGTGAAACTTTCATAATTCATTTGGAATATGAATAAATTTAGTCTAAAATACTGATAGTAAACTTGTTTAAAAACAATTTTGTTTTTTAAAAAATCTAATTGATACTGGTAATTATTTTTCAAAGGAAACATCCTTCACTCAATTTTGCAGATTATCGCTTTGCAGGCAACAGCGACAATTTTTATAAAAAGATGATTGTTTATAAATATTTCCTAAATGTTTAGGAAAACAGTCAAAATAGGGAGTTTTTCCAACAATGCCAATACTGCAAGGCCATAATAACCTTCATTCTCTTCAACCGATACGGTGGCGCCTGATAGTGCCGTTAATTTCGCTAGTAACTCTTAGCGCTACTGGCGTAGTCGGCTATCTTTTCTTCGCCAGTAACATTAGTTTGAAAAACGCAGAATCACAATATTTATTTATTTTGAGTGGATTTATCTGGATCGTCTTGGTGGTAATATTGCTCGTTTCCCTTTTGACAAGGCTTTGCAAAGCCGACAGAGAGATTCATCAACAACCAATATTTTTGTCCGAAAACGAGCTACACTTATCGACCGTCCTGCAAGCAGTTTTTGATGGAGTCATTATTTGCGAAATCAATGGCAAAGTTATCAGCATGAATAAAACGGCTGAAAAAATAACTGGCTGGGCCAATTCCGAAGCACTTGGCCGCCAAATAAACGAGATTTTCAAAGCAGACAACGAACATGACAATACTGACATCAAAAATCCAGCCATTTTAAATATAGGATTCAACAAAAGTATCACACTGCTGTCTAGGGATGGAACAAAATACCAAATTGACAGCAAGCGTACTTCAATCCTTGACGACAGCGGAAAAAATATTGGGTTCATGCTGATTTTTCGTGATATTACTGAAATACTATACTTCCGTAATCAGTTAGTGGCTGGCGAAGAAAAATCGCGATCAATTGAGAAAATGACTACCAGCTTTGCGCTCTATGAAATGCTATATGACGAAAATCGGAATGCCCATGACTATCGATTTATTGAAGTCAATCCTGCTTTTGAACGGCTAACTGGACTGGCGTTAAGAGATATCGTGGGAAAAAGTTTCAGAGAAGTCACACCTAACATCGAAATAAATAGGATTGAACTTTATGAACAGGTACTCAAGACCGGCGTAGCCTCCTCTTATCAAAATTACTCAAACACGCTTGGGAAGACTTATGAAACCTGGGTATACAGAACTCAATATCCATTTTTCGTTACCGTTACTTCAGATATATCGGATAGAATTGAGATGGAAGAAAAGTTGGCCGAGTATTTTAACAACGATTCCGACCTTTTTTGCATAATCAATACACAAGGTAAATTCCAACGATTAAATCAACAATGGGCGAAGATTATGGGCTACGATTTTAACGATTTGATCGGCAAAAATTTTATTGAGCTTGTTCATGCCGACGACCGGAAAAACAGTGTAAAAACAATATTACAAGAGAGTCATGATAAGAAAATTGCAAGATTGGTCAATCGTTATCGACATCAAGACGGTTCATATCGCTGGCTCGAATGGCGTTCAAAACTAACCGCCGATTTTATTTGCTTAACGGCACGGGATATTACCGATTATAAAGAAATTGAGTTTAAAATGCAAAGGAACAACCGCGACTTGATACAAGCCAAAAAATTTGCAACTAAAATAGCAACGCAGGAGAAAGCGGCCAGTATGGCCAAAAGTGAATTCCTCGCCAAAATGAGTCATGAAATCCGCACGCCAATGAATTCAGTCATCGGTTTAAGTCGCATATTACTTGATACTGATTTGACTTCAGAACAGCACCGGTATGCTAAGATCATCAATAATGATAGTGAAGCCCTATTGAGCCTGATCAATGATATTCTTGATTTTTCTAAAATAGAAGCAGGGAAAATTGAAATTGCTTCGCTGGATTTTGACCTTTTAGCATTACTTGATGAACTCTCCCAAACTACTGGCGCGTCAGCCGCTCTAAAAAATATTGAATTGATTTTTCAGATAGATACGGATGTTCCACAATGGGTAAACGGCGATCCAGGGCGCCTACGTCAAATTTTAGTAAATCTGATAGGCAATGCCATCAAGTTCACTTCTATCGGCGAAATCCTCATTAAAGTAGAAAATAAATTCAGGAATCTTGATCTGGA
>DLIO01000047.1 GCA_002483765.1 Lentisphaeria bacterium UBA7640
AGTGCGGAGTGCGGAGTGCGGAGTGCGAAGTGCGGAGTGCGGAGTGCGAAGTGCGGAGTGCGGAGTGCGTAATGAAGAATATGAGGTGCGATTATGAGCAAAGTCCAGAAATTTGAAGATCTCCAAGTCTGGCAGATGGCCCATGATTTATCAGTGGCAATTTATACCCTTACCAGAAGTGGTGAATTTTCAAAAGATTGGGGGCTTCGGCACCAGATTCAACGAGCCTCCGTTTCAGTAATGTCTAACATCGCAGAAGGATTCGAGCGTTACAGCAAACAAGAATTTAAACATTTTTTGTCCATCGCGCGTGCTTCATGCGCAGAAGTTAGAAGCCAAATCCAACTGGCCAAATCGTTAGGCTATGTTACCGATTTAGAGTATTTTCCAGTTTACGAGAAATGTATCGCATTGAGTCTGGCCATTGGCGGACTTCGTGCATCAATAGAAAGAATATCCCAATGATTACGCACACACTTTCCCCCCACACTACACACCTCCCACTACGCACTTCCTCCTCGCACTCCGCACTTTCCTCCCACACTTTCCCCACGCACTCCGCACGACGCACTACGCACTTCCCGATAAATGCTATTGTTGCTGAATTTCTGGAGGTTTTACAGGACAATACTCGTTGCATTGTTTCGGCCGCTCCTGGGGCTGGCAAAACTACGGTTCTGCCATTAAAAATGCTGGACGCGCCATGGCGCAATGGCAAAATTCTGATTCTTGAACCACGACGTCTCGCGGTTTACGCCGCCGCACGACGTCTTGCGGAAAACCTCCGTTGTGAACTTGGGGGGCGCATCGGTTATCGCATGCGTTTTGAAACCTGCGTTTCGAAAGCGACTGAGATTGAGTTGATCACTGAAGGAATTCTGACTCGGATGATTCAAAGCGATCCAGAATTGAGTGGAATCAGTGCAGTTATTTTTGATGAATTTCATGAACGTTCGTTGCACGCCGATACTGCGCTCGCATTGGCGCTTGACGTGCAGAATAGTTTTCGCCCCGACCTGAAGATAATTGTTATGAGCGCCACTTTAGATATTCAGCGTTTGCAAGATTTACTTCAAGCCCCAGCAGTCATTTCCGAAGGACGCCTTTATCCTGTCGACACTTTTCAGCAACAACGCGCTTCCCGATTGTCATTACCAGAACAGATGGCAGGAACCATTATTCGCGCGATTGAGGCGCAGCCAGGTAGTGTTTTGGCTTTTTTGCCTGGCGAAGGCGCTATTCGTCGTACCGCGGAACTTTTGAACGGAAAATTGCCAGATGATGTAATATTATTTGAATTATATGGACGACTGGATAAAGAGCTTCAACGCCACGCCATCGCACCACCACCTCGAGGAAAACGTAAAGTCGTGTTGGCAACTTCAATCGCGGAAACCTCATTAACAATTGAAGGCGTTCGCGTGGTCATTGACAGCGGTTTAACCCGTCGCCAGCTCTTTTCACCAGCGACTGGCATGAATCGCCTAGAAACAGTCCCGATATCCAAAGCGACAGCCATTCAACGTGCCGGACGTGCTGGACGTGTTGAACCGGGGGTTTGTTACCAGTTATGGACGGCGGAAGATGAAAAAAAAATGCCAGAATTTTCCGCGCCGGAGATCCTTGGTTGCGATCTTAGCACTTTGGTGTTGGAGTTAGCGGCTTGGGGCGTTCTTGAACCGTCTGAACTCTGCTGGCTGGATCCGCCATCACCGGCACATTGGGCTCAGGCTAAAGATTTTTTACAACAACTCGGCGCGCTTGGAAGTGATGGACGAATCACCCCGGCAGGACGCAAAACTCTTAATTCGGGAATGGAACCACGCCTCGGACGTCTATTAGATGCTGGCGAAGAACTTGGTTTACCATGTTTGGCGGCTCAGCTGGCGGCATTATTATCAGAATACAATTTACGTGCCAATGATTCCCTTGATATTCGTCAACTTCTCGACCAACTTCAAGCTGGTTACGGCGCGATGAAACGAATCGGTGAATTGGCAAAAAAACTGGGGCGTGGGCAACGCGATTCCATTGCACTTAACGATCATCACGCCGGATTGTTGTTAGCATTCGCCTATCCAGATCGTATCGGAAAACTTCGCTCCGCCGGCGAAGGACATTTTATTCTTAGTTCTGGACGTGGCGCGGTAATAAGATCTGATTCAGCACTGGCGCGCGAACCATTCATCGTTGCCGTCGAACTGGATGCTGGCCAATCTGAAGCAAAAATATTTTTGGCAGCACCATTAGCTGAAACTGATATCTATAAACATTTCGCAGATTCTATTGAAACCGTGCAGACTCTATTTCGCGATGATGAGCAGAAAATTTTCCGTAACCGCACTCGCCAAATGTTCGGCAAGCTGCCTTTAGGTGAAAAAGATACGCCATTACCGGAGAGTGAAACCGCAGTTGTAGCGCTATTGAACTGGATTCGCGAATGTGGTCTGGAGTTATTGCCGTGGAACGAAAAATTATTGGCTTGGCGCGCTCGCATGAATTTTTTACATCGCTATCAACCAGAATTTCCAGATTTTAGTGATGAGACATTGATGACCGATTTAGATAGTTGGCTTAAACCTTTTTGTCCGCAAAAACTCAATAAAAATGCCATTGAACAGATCAATCTGAGTGCCGCACTCAAAAGTCGTCTGCCTCATCATCTATTACGAACTATTGACCAGTTCGCACCGGAATATTTTACTGTCCCGAGTGGTTCACAAATACGAATAGATTATTCCAATGATCCACCGATTCTGGCAGTAAAACTTCAACAGATGTTCGGCTGCACTCAATCACCCCAAATCATGAACGGCAAAGTTAATCTCTTACTCCATATTTTGTCGCCAGCGATGCGTCCAGTACAGGTAACTTCAGACCTCGCTGGTTTTTGGCAAAACTCATACCAATATGTGCGCTCCGACCTACGTGGGCGCTATCCCAAACACGGCTGGCCGGAAGATCCGGCTAATGCTCTACCCCATCGCGGTACGAAAAAAAGAAAATGAGGCAGAGGGAAGAGAATTCTGACCAAGGTTGGACACTAATAAACACTAATAGGAAATGGGAATTGGGAAAGGATTTTAACCACGGAAACACGGAATTACACGCCACGTTATTCAACATGGTGCGAGTAGAAGTAAAATGGGGTAAATTGGGTTCTTAATTCACGCGCGCATAATGCGCGCGCTAATTTAAAAATCATTTTGCATCAAAAAAACATACAGAAATGCCGAATAAAGTAACATAGACTTGTCCTATCAAAAAGGCACAGGCAGGAATGCCTATGTTACCTCCGCGCCTCCGCGTGAGACTTTCCCAACTCTTCACAGTCTGCGCTCCATAACCCGTTCAGGGCTTTTTTGCCTGCGAACAAAACATCTGCGCTCTAAAAAAAACAAATGGGACTGGGCTTCGCGTTCTCCTCTCCCTTAACCCTTAAAATTCTTTCCCTATTAGTGCCCGATTAGTGATTATCAGTGGTTTGGAATTTTCTTTTTTCCTCTTCGTGACTATTAGTGGACAGAACGTCCCTCCCCTTTTTTTATCTGGATTTATACCGATTTGAATATTTGTTGTAGCGATTTATATTGAAGAGAGGTTAAACAATATCGCCAGCGAGGTCAAACATGTGTAAATTAGACGAACTTAAAGCTAAGCGTGATGAAATCTACCGGATTGCGAAAGCTCATAAGGTGGAAAAACTCTATGTATTCGGTTCGACTGCGCGTCAAGAAGAAACGCCTAACAGCGATGTGGATTTTATCGCTAAATTCTCTTCTAAGGCTACCTTATTTGACCATGCTGGGGCTGAATACGATATTGGCGAATTCCTTAACAAAAAAGTCGATATTGTCGATTCCGACGTCTTAAAAAATGATCGGTTTGGCAAAAAAGCCAAAGCCGAAATGGTGCTTTTATGAATGGCGACAGGGAAAGACTGAAGCACATTCTTGATACCATCAATAACATTGAAGGAATAAATACTGGCATTACAGAGAATAAGTTCAATCTCTCACTCTAAGACCAGCTAGCGACAGGCATGTGCCTCGCCATTCTTGGTGAAGCTGCATCAAAGCTCAGTAAAGAATTACGAGAAAAACACGCAAACATTCCTTGGAGTAGTGTTATTGGAATGCGACATGTCCTGGTGCATGACTATATGAAGATATCACAAAGTCGCATTTGGAATGCAATAAAAAACGATGTCCCAATACTAAAAGAACAAATACACAAAATTTTAGAAAATATGCAGTAGAAGCTGTTTTTAAATCTTCACGATCTACTCTGCATTTGGAAACCCTATAACTGGGGCATGATTTTTTCGCCTGCGGAAAACATCTTCTCGCTTCACAAAACTATATGCGAACGAGACGTCTGCGTTATAAAAAAAATAAATGGGACTGGGCTTTTCGTAGTTGAAACTCCCACTCCCTTTTCCCATTCCGTGACGTTCAGTGGCTTCTGTGGTTAAATCTCTCTCATCCAACTCCCCAACTCTCTTCTGATGACTTTTACTTTTTAATTTCGAAATCGGCAATCACCGGGAGATGGTCTGAGGCGCGGAAGTCTGGAATTGAAAAACCTGTCACTTCAATGTCTTTGGAAAACAACAGATAATCCAATTGTCGCAACGGCCGCCATGACGGATAGGTAAATTGACCAATGGTGTTCGGGTTTTTTAAATGTAGACGTTTTTTAAAATGTGCAAGTTCTTTTTCACCATTAAAAGTGTTAAAATCGCCGCCAATGATCAAATTTTTACGGTTTTCAAGTTCTTCGCCCAAAAAATCCAATTGCATCTGGCGTACTTGACGACTCAATGCTAAATGTACCAAAACAACATGAAAATCGGCAAATTCCACTTCAAGTGCCATTCGTTTAAAACCAGCTGGCATGTAATGTTTTTTGAGTTTGCCAGGCTCTTTCGAGAGCAATGCGTTGGCTTGTTTGCTAATAATCGGTGTGTGGTTGACCAGAACTCCGGCGTTGTATTTGACTGCGCTAGCTGGGGTCATTTTTAGTGTGTCGGCAAGATATTGGACTTGATCCTCGCCACCGGTGCGAAATGACCCCAAATCAGCTTCAATTAAACCAACTAAATCGGCGCGACATTTTTGTGCAAAACCGGCAATTAGATCGATGTTTTTCCGCCCAGAACGCAAATAGCGATGCGAAGTAAAAACCCGCCCAAAACTGGTTCCTGGATTACCAGTGCCGTACGCAATATTGTATATCATTATTCTCATAAATACCGTTTGAAAAAAAGAAGTGATGGCTTTAAAGTTACTACATCTAATCAGCTAAAACAAGGAAATTCTAATGATACCTGTAATTATTGATGGCAAAGCGATTGCCGCTTCCGTAATCGAGAACCTCACGCAAGAAGTCGCTGTACTAAAAAAGCAGAATATCCAACCTGGTTTGGCAGTAGTTTTGGTTGGCGAAGATCCTGCGTCGATGGTCTATGTCAATACCAAAGTAAAAACCTGTGCGCAACTCGGTATTTATTCCGAAAAACACGTTCTCCCCAAAGAATCGACGACCGAGGAGGTTTTAGCACTCGTAAAAAAATTAAACATCGACCCGAAAATTCATGGAATTTTGGTGCAATCGCCACCGCCACGGCAGGTCGACGAAGAAGCAGTTATCGCCGCTATTGATCCGCGTAAAGATGTGGATTGTTTTCATCCGGTAAATGTCGGAAAAATGTTGATCGGCAAAACTGATGGTTTTTTTCCATGTACTCCTTACGGAATTATGGAATTACTGAAACAGAGCGGCATTGATCCTTCGGGAAAACACGCGGTCATCATTGGACGTTCAAATATTGTCGGCAAGCCGATGATGGCGTTACTGATGCAAAAAGCTCAAGGCGCGAACGCCACCGTTACGATGGTTCACTCACGCACTCCGAATATTCCAGAGTTATCACGTCAAGCAGATATCTTGATTGCGGCGCTTGGGAAACCGGAATTCGTCACCGCTGACATGGTTAAACAAGGCGCGGTGGTGATTGACGTCGGCATTAACCGCGTCGAAGATCCTTCAAAACCACGTGGATATCGCTTGGTTGGCGACGTCAAGTTCGACGAAGTCGCACCTAAAACTTCGTTTATCACGAAAGTTCCAGGCGGTGTCGGTCCGATGACCATCGCAATGCTGATGCGTAACGCAGTCAAAGCCTGTAAAATGCAAAACGGCATTTGAAGTTTAGGAAGGCCTAACCTCGAAAAACACGAAAACCGCGAAAAGGAAAAGGGGGAAAGGGAATTTTTGTCCACTAATGGTCACGAATGAGGGAAAAAGAAATTATTAGTGTTAATTAGTGAAATTCGTGGGGCCAAAAGACTTAGTCCTACCTCTTTCTTAAAACTTAAAGTTGCATAGATGTATGCATTATAAATAGCGGCTCTAATTGGCGCGCGCATTATGCGCGCGCTAATTCAAAACTTTAATTACGTTGTTTTTAACCGGTCAGATCGTTCCATAATTACATTTAAAAGTCGCTTGGTTTTATGGAGTCTTAACGCACTCCCTGTTATTTTGGTGACGCTGGGGTTTAAATGTCATAATTTTGCTATATATTTAAGAGATGCTATTTATTGAGATTAATTAACCGTGAGAATAAGGATATTGAATGTGAAAGAGATAAAAATTGGAATCATCGGATTTGGAACGGTTGGCGCGGGGGTCGCTGCCAATCTATTAGAACACAGTGAAATGATTGCCGCGCGCACCGGTGTAAAACTGGCTTTGGCAGGAATTGCTGATATTGATATCAAACGTGACCGCGGTGTCAATGTCCCCAAATGGCTTTTGACTACTGATTCGACCGAACTAATCATGAAATCTGATATTGTGGTTGAATTAATTGGTGGCACGACCATCGCAAAAACCCTTATCCTCACTGCCCTCAATAATGGTAAATCAGTAGTCACCGCTAACAAAGCGTTGTTGGCCAAACATGGCGAAGAGCTATTCGCTGCCGCCGAAAAATTTGGTGCCGAAATTTTTTATGAAGCCAGTGTGGCTGGTGGTATTCCGATTATCAAAGCGTTGCGTGAAGGATTAGCAGGTAATCGTATCAATAAAATTTATGGCATATTGAACGGAACCTGTAATTATATTTTGACGCGCATGGAGCGCGAAGGGCTGGATTTCGAACCAATTCTCGAAGACGCTCAGAATCTTGGTTACGCCGAAGCTGAGCCTTCTTTGGATATTGATGGCTTTGATACCGCCCACAAAACTACGATTTTAGCCTCACTAGCTTATGGTAAATGGTTTGGCATGGACCCGCTCCACGTCGAAGGTATTCGTGGCATTTCGCTGACCGATTTACGTTACGCTGATGAACTGGGTTACCGTATCAAATTGCTCGGAATTATTAAACAAAATGACGATAAAGATATTGAAATCCGTGTTCACCCAGCGCTAATTCGTAAGGATGCGTTGCTGGCGGACGTGTCAGAGGTTTTTAATGCGGTTATGGTCAATGGCGATTATGTCGGCGATACCATGTTTTACGGTCGCGGCGCGGGACGCGAAGCGACTGCCAGCGCAGTAGTCAGCGATATTATTGATATTGCTCGCAACCTCGCAGCAAAATGCCCAGGACGTTTGCCGGCATTCCGTGCCGGAAAATTATACCGCAATATTCTAGCGATAGATGACACTTTCAACCGCTATTACTTGCGCGTTCAGGTGAAAGATGTGCCTGGGGTAATTGCTAAAATATCGGCAGTTCTGGGTAACAAGGAGATCAGTATCTCTAGTTTCATTCAGAAAGAGGGACAATCGCAGGATAATGTTTCCTTGATGATTCTTACCCATCAAGCTCAAGAAAAACTGCTCAAGGCGGCCATCCACGAAATAGAACAGATGGACGAAGTGAGCGAAGATGTGAAAATTTTTAGGATTGAGGATATTTAAAAAGATGAGTGTAGGCAACCATACTGTTGAGAAGATCGGCGGAACCTCGATGGCTTGTTTCGGCGACTTGATGAAAAATATTATCATCGGGAACCGCAAACCAGCTGAATATTATAACCGTATTTTTGTGGTCTCAGCTTATGCTGGCATCACTAACTTCCTTTTGGAAGACAAAAAAACTGGACAACCTGGAATTTACGGCGAATTTGCTGAAGACGGTGCTTGGCAGGAATCTTTGGAAAAAACCCGCGCTAAAATGATTGAGTACAATCGTTCATTCGAAAGCCTCGGGCTAGATCAAATCATCGCAGATAAATTCGTTAACGAACGCATGGATGGCATTAAATCATGTCTGGAGGACCTACAGCAACTACGCACTTTCGGTCATTTCCAACCTCAGGATTACCTCCCTGCAACGCGTGAATTTCTGAGCGCGGTTGGAGAAGCACACAGCGCGTTCAACTCCGTCAAAATTCTCAATAAAAAAGGAATTAACGCTGTTTTTGTTGATTTATCAGGTTGGCGTGAGAGCATTGCTGGATCTATTGAAGAAAACATCGAACGCAATCTCAGTCATCTTGATTTTAGTTCCTGTCTACCGATTGTCACCGGTTACGCCAAGTGTATTGAAGGAATTATGAATAAATTTGACCGTGGTTACAGTGAAATTACTTTCAGTAAAATTGCAGTAGTGACCAACGCTCGCGAAGGAATTATTCACAAAGAATATCACCTCAGCACCGGCGATCCCAAATTGATCGGAGTTGACAAAGTAAAAATAATTGGCAATACTAACTTTGACATTGCTGATCAACTCGCAGATATGGCAATGGAAGCGATTCATCCACGTGCTGCTAAAGAGATGGAGTTGTCCAATATTCATATTCGGGTTAAAAATGCATTTGATCCGGAACACCCCGGCACATTGATCTCCAAAGATTATATCTCGCCAGAACCGCGCGTCGAAATGATTTGTGGACGGCAGGATATCGTGGGCATTGAACTCTTTGACCCGGAAATGGTCGGCCAGAGCGGTTATGACTATAGAGTTTTGGCATCTTTTGCCAAGGCAAGAATCAGTTATATTGCCAAAAACACCAATGCTAATACAATAACTCATTTTGTGGCTAAAAAGCATAAAAATCTTGAAAAATGTATCGCGGAACTGAGGAGTAATTTCCCCGGAGCACGGATTTCAATTTATGAAGTTGCAATCGTTTCGGTGATCGGTTCCAATATGAGAATCCCAGGATTTCTATCGCGCGCTGCTAAAGCACTGGCCGATAACAATATTAATATCCTAGCGTTGGATCAGTGTCTGCGCCAGGTCAACATGCAGTTTATGATCGAACATAAACATTTCGAGACGGCGCAAATAGTGCTCCATC
This sequence comes from Lentisphaeria bacterium UBA7640, assembly GCA_002483765.1. Lineage (GTDB taxonomy): Bacteria > Verrucomicrobiota > Lentisphaeria > Victivallales > Victivallaceae > UBA7640. The sequence continues at coordinate 9,324 of DLIO01000047.1, forward strand.
GCGAATTTGTCGAAAAATAAAGCAGGATTATGAAAAAAATTTTACGTTTAACAGCTCTCTTCATGTTACTGGCAATCGCGTTAAGTGGTTGCCAGTCGATGGAGTTTTATCAGGAACGCGCGGTCAATCGCGCTCGTACTTACCTGTTGAAAGAGTGCCGGACTCTAACCCTAGAACAGCGCGAATACGTAAAATTCAATAAACCTTTGATCATGTCGGAATCTATTCTTGGCAAACCATCGCCGCATAACAGCAGTACCGCCGACTCGCATGTTGTGCATTTTTGTATAACGTGGGCGATCCCTGAACAGGAAGAGCTTTACATGGTTTATGGTGTCAGTAGTGGTACGATGAGAATGTGGTTTCCTGAACGGCTAATTATTAAAAACTTCATTAACCCCAAACCGTTAGAAAAAGCAATAACTGATGGTCGTAATTACGTGTTGCAAACTTTGTTGCTGTTGCCACGCGCCGACGTCAACCGTATCCGTTTCAGCAATCCGAAAGTTGAAGAAACCCGCTACGAACTGAATTTGACGCCGGAAGGGAAAAAAACTACGCCAGAACAGTTGGCTGCGTTGAAGAAACTTTCCCAATATTCATTAATTTGGGATGATATCGAAGGCCCCGGAAAAACATTGGTAATCGGTATGGGCGATCCGCATCAAGGAAGCTGGCGACCATTTTCAAGCATCAATATAACACCTGAGATGTTACAAAAACTCGCGATTTCCGAGCAGGAAAAACCTTTGACGCCTGAAGATGAACTATTGGAAGTCAAAGAGGTTAAGAAAGAAGAGCCCAAAACCGAGATCGAAAGATTACTGGAATCCTTAAGCACCCAGAATGAGAGTGAGTCGAAATGAAAAGCATGACTGGATTTGGCGGTAGCAGCGCCACGCTTCCAAATTCAGAATTTGGATTTACGGTTGAGCTGTCATCTGTAAATCGCAAACAGCTGGAGATTCGCTCTTCACTGCCGCCAGAACTCGCATCATGCGAGCCAATTCTCCGCGCTATGATCAGTGAAAAAATGAGCCGTGGCGCCATCAATTTGCGCGTCGGCATCAATGGTACCGAAAACCCGTTGTCACATCCCAAAGTTAACCACAAATATGTAATAGAACTGATCGAACAATTTCGCGCCATACAGGCTGAAAGCGGTATTGCTGGCGAAATTGAGCTCCAACATCTGGTCGCGTTACCCGGAGTAGTCGAGGATGCGCCACCAGCAACAATTCCAACTGAAATTGAAGATTTATTGTGTGAAGCCGTTGCTCAAGCGTTAAACAATCTGATTGCAATGCGCGAAGCGGAAGGTGAAATATTGCGGCAGAGCTTTATCGAACGCGTCACACTTTTGGAAGAGTTGACTGCACAGCTTGAGCCGATGGTCGCTACTTTGCCCGAAATGATGTACGAAAAACTATTAACCCGCCTCAAAGCCTGCGGACTAGAACTCGATTATAGCGACGAAAGAGTGATTAAGGAGTTGGTGATTTATTCTGATAAAGTGGATGTTTCGGAAGAACTAACGCGACTAAAAAGCCATTTTATCCAATTCCGTAACTTTCTTGATAGCGATGAACCACAAGGTCGCAGTATGGATTTTTTAATGCAAGAGATGTTTCGAGAAATTAATACGCTAGGTAATAAAGCTGGTTGTGGCTCCGCGACTCCGATTTTGGTGCGATTCAAAAGTGAATTAGAGAAGACCCGCGAACAACTTCAAAATATCGAATAGATGTAACTCGCGGCTTAATGTTCACGCGCGCATAATGCGCGCGCGAACATTAAGCCACGAGTTTATCCCTTTAAACATGGAGAATTTTATGGCAAATCATAGATTAAAAGATCAACCGCATCTGTCGGACAAAACATTGATGTCGTTAGTTGGAAGATTATGCGACACCTATCAAGACAAGATCGGTATTAATCACGCTGAAAGTTGCGACTTACCCCGTAACGATGAAATTATTTTATTGGTAAAGAAACTTAACGAAATTATTTTCCCAGGATTCTCGTTCAGTGCCAACTACTCGCTCGCTAGCATGCCTTATCATGTTGGACATTTGTTAACCGAACTACATTCATTACTGCTCGACTTAATGGTCCGCGCGTGCTGTTTTGATTGCCCTGAACATGGCAACAAAGACTGCGACGTTGGCGATCGTTGTGAAAAATCAGCAGCAATACTTCTGGATAGCCTGCCCGAACTACGCGAAAGCATGAAGCTGGATATTGAGGCGGCTTATGCCGGTGATCCTGCAGCAGTCTCCATTAATGAAGTGATATTGAGTTATCCAGGATTACGGACGATTATCATTCAACGCTTCGCCCATTTAATGTATCATGAAGGGATCCCACTTCTGCCGCGCATGTTAACTGAACATGCCCACAGCCAAACTGGAATTGACATCCATCCCGGCGCACACCTCGGCAAAGGGATTTTCATTGACCACGGCACCGGCGTCGTTATTGGCGAAACCACTCACATTGGTGATAATGCTAAAATCTATCAAGGAGTAACCCTTGGCGCGCTGAGTTTTCCCAAAGACTCTAGTGGTCTCATTATCAAAGGGAAAAAACGTCACCCAACACTCGAAGATAACGTGACTATTTATGCCGGCGCCAGCGTCTTAGGCAATATTGTGATTGGCAAGAATTCAATCATCGGGGGCAACGTTTGGCTTACGGAAAGCCTGCCACCCAATACTCGGATCATGATTTCTCCGCCAGAACAAAGAATCCGTACCAAAGAACAACATTGAGCGTGTCGTGATGTCTGAATATCTCGTAAGACAACTTGAGGAGGTGCGCACTGCGGTAAAAAATGCCACTTTAAACGCAGAACGACCGCCCGATTCGGCAAAGCTAATCGCAGTTAGCAAAACATTCCCAGTCGAGGATATTTTGGCTGCGTTCCATGCCGGACAGCTTCATTTTGGGGAAAACAAAGCCCAAGAGTTGGAGCAAAAAGCCCCGTTATTACCGAAGGAGATTGAGTGGCATTTTATTGGCCATATCCAGAGTAATAAAAGTGCAAAAGTCCTGCAATATGCTTCATGGATTCATTCCGTTAACTCGCTTAAATTATTAAAAAGACTCGAGCGGCAAGCTGGCGAACTAGGAAAACGGCCGAATATTTTATTGGAAGTTAATATTTCTGGAGAAACCAATAAAACTGGCGCAACTGTCGCTAACACTGAAACCATGCTCAAAACCGCCGTAAAATGTAAAAACTTGCGCGTGGTCGGACTAATGACCATGCCACCTTTCGATGCCAGCACCGAGGAGTTGCACCGTATTTTTTCGGCCCTGCGCGTATTACGCGACGATTGGCAGAAAAAATATGAAATTGAACTGCCGGAACTGTCAATGGGAATGAGCGGAGATTTTATAACAGCAATCGCTGAAGGTTCAACCATGGTGCGAATTGGCACCGCAATTTTTGGAAAAAGAGATTATGACAAAACCTGATAAATTAAATATTTTGATATTCGGCGCCGGCGCTATCGGCGCATATTTCGGCGGCCGACTCGCTCAAAGTGGCTGTGCCAACGTCGCGGCAGTTTGTCGTTCAGACTATGAAGCAGTAAAGAACCATGGCTTTAAAATTAAAAGTATTGATGGTGATTTTGAGTTTATGCCAGACGGCGTATATCGTTCAGCGACTGAATATCCAACAAAACCGGACTTGCTCATCGTCGCCACCAAAGTATTGCCGAATATAAACACCGCAAAGATGATTGCGCCAGTGGTCGGTAAAGATACCACCATTATGCTGATTCAAAACGGTTTAGGAATGGAAGAGGAGATGCATACGGCATTTCCAAACAATGACCTTATCGGCGCAATCGCGTATATCGGCGTCTGCCGGACTGGTAGTGGAACTATCGATCATCAAGGCGGCGGTAAAATCGCAATAGGATGTTTTCCCGATGGCACATCGCCGCTGTTGCAACGCTTAATTGAAGCATGGCTTGCCACTAAAGTTGATTGCAGAATAAGTGATGACATTATCAAAGATCGCTGGAGCAAATTGGTGTGGAATGCCCCATACAATCCAATTTCAATTTTAGCCGGAGGGGTCGATACGGGAATTATCTCTAAAGATCCGCTACTGGATCAACTCTGCGCAGACGTGATGCAAGAGGTCTGCGTTGTCGCCAAAGTTTGCGGTAAAGAACTGCCTGCGGATATTATTGAAAAAAATATCGCGTACACGCATGATTTTCCTCCTTACAAAACCAGTATGCTGACTGATTATGAAAACAACCGCGCCCTCGAAGTTGAAGCCATTCTGGGCTCAATCATCAGTCGCGCCCAAGAAAAAAATCTCGTAATCCCTAGATTACAAACTATTTACACCTTATTGAAATCCGTCGATAAATACAAAAAAATAAAAACACACTAAATTGCTATATTATGGAAAAAAAACAGACTAAAAAACCCAAAAGAATTACTCGAAAAGAGGTAACAGGAAGGCGTAGAGCCCCACAAAAAACCGCCTGTCGTGCGCTAATTTTGCTGGACACCAAGAAAATCCGCGCCGAATATCTCAAAATTTATAAACGCAATAAGAAAAGGCTGGAGAAGCTTGAAGCTGATTTAGTAACGTTCCACGAATGCGATCAACCTGAATTTCAAAAGTTTATGGCAATACATTTTGGCGCAGAACAGTCCCGTCAACACGAACTGTCCGAACAAATGCATAATGCCCGAAATCGCTATCAAACCATCTGTTTTCTGGCAAAGGAAAAACGTTTGCGCCCGAAACAATTCTGCGTATTAATCGAAAACAAAGTGACGCCAGAACTAGACTTCTGGGCAGTTCTGGATAATGAAGTTAATAAATTCCGAGAACAACAAGAACAACAACATGCCTCCGCCGAAAATGACGATGACTTTGAAGACGATGACGAAGATTTTGGCGAGTACAATGACTCAGGCAATAAACATAAAGATTTTCGTAAAATATTCGATGGGTTTTTCGAGTCAATGTTTGGTGATTACCTCCCCTTAAATGAGCGTATGTCAGTGGCTGATGGTAAAAGTTTGAAAAGACTTTACCGGGAACTTTGTTTGCGTTACCATCCAGATAAATCCGGCACGCACGATATCAAAACTAAACGTTTATGGATATCAATTCAAGAGGCTTATCACCAAAAAGATTTAGCGCAACTTCGTGCAATCCATGCGGGAATTGAGATTAACTCTGGTAAAACTGAGCTAGCGATCTCCGATATTCAAACAATTAACGAGGAGATACTTAGCACCATTCAAGATACGCAATATGAACTTCGAGGTAAGAAACGTAACACTTGTTGGCGGTTCTCTAAATGGGATTCAAAAAAACGCAAAGTACTCAAAAAAAACATCGAGAAAGAGTTGCAAGATGAGCTGAAAAGTTTAGAATGGATGCTTAAAAAAGCGGAAAAACAACTCACGCTCGTTCGAGAACCAGAAAAACCAAAGCCTGAACCGAAAAGCAGAAAACAGGTCTTGTGGGCAGAAGCGGCAAAAAATACACCTGATCTGTTTGCGATGGATTTTTAAAGCAAACGCGATAAAGAGAAAATCTTAACCACAGATGGACTCCGATAACCACAGATAATAAACGGCGGGGAAAACCGGGGAAGGGTTTTGTCGACTGATGGCACGATTTATCACAAAACAAATAGCCACAGGCATCCCATAACTTTTTT